>JAOPWW010000181.1 GCA_025965495.1 Frankiales bacterium | reverse complement strand
GCGCTGCTGCTCGAGCACCTCGGCCACGCCGAGCAGGCCCGCCGGGTGGAGCAGGCGGTCGCCGCGGACCTCGCGGCGCGCAGCGGCGTCCGCAGCACGGCCGAGGTCCGCGACGCGGTGCTCGCTGCGCTCTAGCCGCTACCGTGCAGGGACCAGAGGAAGGGGTCCACGGTGGAGTTCTCGGTCCAGCCCAGCGGCACGCCGGTCGACGCGGAGGTGCGCGCGGGAGTCCTCGCCGACCCCGCCTTCGGACGGGTCTTCACCGACCACATGGTCAGCATCCGCTGGAGCGCGCAGCAGGGCTGGCACGACGCCGCCCTGCTCCCGTACGGGCCGCTGCAGGTCGACCCCGCGAACGTCGTCCTGCACTACGCGCAGGAGGTCTTCGAGGGGCTGAAGGCCTACCGCCAGCCCGACGGCGGTGTCGCCCTGTTCCGCCCCGACCTCAACGCTGCCCGCATGGTCCGGTCCTGCACCCGCCTGGCCCTGCCTGTGCTGCCGGTCGAGGACTTCCTGGCCGCCTGCGAGCTGCTCGTGCGCACCGACGCCGCCTGGGTGCCGGACGGCGAGGGCGCCTCGCTCTACCTGCGGCCGTTCGTGTTCGCCGACGAGGTCGGGCTCGGGGTGCGCCCCAGCGAGTCCGCGCGGTTCCTCGTCATCGCGAGCCCGGCCGGCAACTACTTCTCGGGCCCGCTGCGCCCCGTGTCCCTGTGGCTCTCCCAGGACTACACCCGGGCGGCGCCCGGCGGCATGGGGGCGGCGAAGACCGGCGGCAACTACGCCGCGTCCCTGGTCGCCCAGCAGGAGGCGATCGCGCACGGCTGCGACCAGGTGGTGTTCCTCGACGCCGTCGAGAAGCGCTGGGTCGAGGAGCTCGGCGGCATGAACATGTTCTTCGTCCTCGACGACGGCACGATCGTCACGCCGGAGCTGACCGGGACGATCCTCGAGGGCGTCACCCGCGACTCCGTCATCACCCTGGCGCGCGAGGCGGGCCACGCGGTCGAGGAGCGCCGGTTCGACGTCGACGAGTGGCGCAAGGGCGCCGTGGACGGCCGCGTGGTCGAGGTCTTCGCCTGCGGGACCGCCGCCGTCATCACGCCGGTCGGTGCCCTGCGCTGGCCCGGCGGGGAGGCGGTCGCCGGCGACGGGCAGCCCGGTCCGGTCACGACGAAGCTGCGCACCGCCCTGCTCGACCTGCAGTACGGCCGCGCCGCGGACACCCACGGCTGGGTGCGCAAGGTCCTCTAGGCCCTGGACAGCCCCGGGTGGCGGTCCTACGGTCGCACCCCCGCCCCCGGAGGTGCCCGTGCTCGTCCGCGACGCCATGACGAAGACCGTCCTCACGATCGGGCCGGCGCACACGCTCCGGCAGGCCGCCCAGCAGATGGCCGAGCGCAAGGTCGGCGCGGCCCTCGTGATGGACCCGGAGGCCGACGGCCCGGGGATCCTCACCGAGCGGGACGTGCTGCTGGCCGTCGCGCAGGGGCAGGACCCCGAGGCCGAGCTCGTCGGGACCCACCTGACCCCGGACGCCGTCAGCGCCGGTCCGGACTGGGACCTGGAGCGGGCGGCCGCCACGATGGTGCGCGGGGGCTTCCGGCACCTGGTCGTCTGCGACGGGCCGGACGTCGTCGGGGTGCTGTCGGTGCGCGACCTCGTCCGGGTCTGGAGCGCGGTCCCGGCCACCTAGGCTGCGGCGGGTGCCCGAGGTCCTGCCGCGCCAGCTCGTCTTCCGCCTGAGCGACCCGGAGCGGCGGCTGGCCGGCGTGCGGCTGCAGCAGGACGTCCGGCTGCCCGGGGAGCAGCTCGGCTTCACCCGGAGCGAGGACGGCACCTGGGAGCTGCGGGTCCCGCGGCCCGGCGTCGACCGCATGGAGTACTCCTTCGAGCTGCAGCACGAGGGCGGCGGCAGCGAGTGGGTGACCGACCCGGCGAACCCCGCCCGCACCCGCGGCGCGTTCGGCGACAAGTCCGTGCTGGAGATGCCGGAGTACGCGCCTCCCGTCTGGCTGGCGGCCCACCCGCCGCGCGGCCCGCGCCGGGAGCTGGCGCTCACCAGCCAGAGCCTGGCGCACGACGTGCCGTGCGTGCTGTGGGCGGCCGAGGGCCTCGACGACGCCGCCGAGGCGCCGCTGCTCGTCGTGCACGACGGACCGGAGTACGACGCGCTCGCCTCGCTCACGCTGTTCCTCGACGCGATGGTCGCCGACGCGCGGCTGCCGCCGCTGCGGGCCGCCCTGCTCGCGCCGGTCGACCGGAACGACACCTACGCGGCGTCGTCGGCGTACGGGCGTGCCCTCGCCCTCGGCCTCGTGCCGCGGCTGCGGCGCGAGGTCCCGACCGGTCCTGTCCTGGGCATGGGCGCCTCGCTCGGCGGGCTGGCGATGCTGCACGCCCAGCGCGCCCACCCCGGCACCTTCGCGGGGCTCTACCTGCAGTCGAGCAGCTTCTTCCACCGCTACCTCGACGGGCAGGAGAGCGGCTTCGACGGCTTCGCCCGCATCGCCGCGTTCGTCGACGGCGTCACCCGCTCCACGACGACCCCCGAGGCGGTGCCCGTGGTGCTGACGTGCGGGCAGATCGAGGAGAACGTCGACAACAACCGGCTGATGACCAGCGCGCTGCAGGCCCAGGGCTACGACACCCGGCTGGTCGAGAACCGCGACGTCCACACCTACGTCGGCTGGCGCGACACCTTCGACCCGAACCTCGTCGACCTGGTGCAGCGGGTCCTCGTGTGACGGTCGTGCACCTGCCCAGCGACGAGCTCGGCTGGGCGCCGAAGGTCGTCGTCCACGGCTCCTTCGGCCGGCCCCTGCTGGTGTTCCCGAGCAGCGAGGGACGGGCGGAGGACTTCGCGAGCCACGGCATGGTCGACGCCGTCCGGCCGCTCCTGGACGCCGGGCGCGTGAAGCTCTACTGCCTCGACTCCTGGGACGGCGGTTCCTGGTACCGACACGACCTGCCGCTCGAGGAACGGGCGCGGCGGCACGAGGCCTACGAGCGGTGGGTCGTGCACGGAGTCGTGCCGTTCGTCGACGCCGACTGCGGCGGTCGGCAGGAGATGGCGGTGACCGGCTGCAGCTTCGGCGCCTACCACGCCGTGAACGTCGCGCTCCGGCACGCCGACCTGTTCCCGCTGGCGATCGGGCTGTCCGGCGTCTACGACCTGTCCGTCCTCGGCTGGGGAGAGCGCGGGAGCTCCTTCCACCTCAACAACCCGCTGTGGTCCCTGTCGGCCGCCGAGGGCGGGCACCTGGACTGGCTGCGGTTGCGGCTGTCGCTGCTGCTCGTGGCCGGCCAGGGGCAGTGGGAGGACACCACGGGGGCGCTGGAGAGCACCCGCGCCCTCGGCGCCCTGGCCGTCGAGAAGGGCCTGCGGGTGGAGACCGACCTCTGGGGGCACGACGTCCCTCACGACTGGCCCTCCTGGCGCGCCCAGCTCGCGCACCACCTGCCCCGGTTCGTCTGAGGAGATCGATGGCTGACGCGAAGCACCTGCTCGGGCTCCTGCTCGGGACCGAGGAGGACTGGCCGCGCGCCTTCGAGCACCTGGTGCGCCGGCTCGACCCGGCGCTCACGGTCGACGGCACGACGCACCGCTACGACGTCGAGCGCATCACCATCGAGCCGTTCGACCTCCGGCAGCCCAGCCGGTACGACCTGGTCGTCGACCGCCTCGCCTACTGGTACTACGTGCCGCGCGAGTGGCTGAAGAAGGTCGCCCTCCTGGACGACACCTACCTGCTGAACAACCCCTTCACGTTCCAGTCCATGGAGAAGCACGCCGCCTACTGCGCGATGATCCGGCTCGGCCTGGAGGTGCCCGAGACCTGGCTGGTGCCCCACAAGCAGCCGCCGGAAAACCCCCGCTTCCCCTACACGGCGGCCAAGTACAACCAGCCGTTCGACCTCGCGGAGGTGGCCGGGAAGGTCGGCTATCCGCTGTACATGAAGCCCTACGACGGCGGCGCGTGGGTGGGTGTGACGCGCATCCAGGACGAGCACGACCTGCGGCAGGCCTACGACGAGAGCGGCCAGCGCCTGATGCACCTGCAGGCGAGCGTCGAGGGGTTCGACGTCTTCGCCCGGTCGCTGTCCATCGGGGCCGAGACGATGGTCATGAACTTCGACCCGGGCAAGCCCATGCACGACCGGTACTCGGTCGACCACGACTTCCTCACCCCGGAGGCGGGCGCCGAGGTCGAGACCATCGGCAAGGTCGTCAACGCGTTCTTCCGCTGGGAGTTCAACTCCTGCGAGACGCTCGTGCGCGACGGCCGGGTCTTCCCGATCGACTACGCCAACGCCTGCCCCGACGTCGCGATCACCTCGCTGCACTACTACTTCCCCTGGGCGATGACGGCGCTCGTCCGGTGGTCCCTGTTCTGCACCGCGACCGGCCGCCGGCCCCGCACCGACCTCGACACCCGGCGCTGGTTCGACGTCGCCGACGGCGGCGGCAGCTACGCCGAGAAGCTCGCGGCCTACCGCGGCATGGCGGACGAGTACTTCCAGGCCGAGCAGTACGCCGAGTTCGTCGCCACGCAGCTCGGCGACCTCGACGAGGTCGCGCACGCCTACTTCTCCTCCGAGGAGTTCGACCGGGTGCTCGTCGAGACGGTCCAGGCCACCTTCCCGCCGCACGAGCACGAGCAGTTCGTCGCGCACTACCGGGGCCTGCTGCGAGCCTGGAGCGACGACGCCGCCCGCTGACGCCTCAGGAGCGGCGGCGGAGCGCCGATCAGGAGACGTGACCCTGCCCCTCGCACGGGCACGCCCTGACGTCGCCGACGACGACGGGCGTGCCGCGTCCCTCGCGCGCCTGCAGCGCCTGGTGCGCGAGGTCAACCGCGACCTCGACCTGGACCGCACGCTCCAGAGCGTCTGCCAGGGGCTGGTCGAGGGGCTCGGCTTCGACGTGGCGGGCGTCAACCTGGTCATGCCCGACGGCGACCTCGAGATGGTGGCCTGCGCCGGTGACCCCGCGGCCCGCGACGCCCTGCTGGGCACGAGGGCGACGCGCCAGACGTGGGACGAGCTCATGGCGGTCTGCCAGCCGCAGGGGGAGCTGCTGGTCGACTACCTGCACCTCGTGCCGACCGAGGACAGCGTCCCGACCTGGGTGCCCGACCGTCCGGCGACCGACGACCCGCTGGCCTGGCACCCCCTCGACGAGCTGCTCGCCCCGCTGCGCACGGCCCGCTCCGGTCTGGTCGGGGTCATCAGCGTCGACCTGCCTCGTGACGGCCGCCGCCCCGGACCCGAGCAGTGCGAGCTGCTCGAGGCGTACGCCGCCCAGGCCAGCGTCGCGATCGAGAACGCCCAGCTCCACACCGCCCTGCGCGCACAGCACGAGGCGGGCGCCGAGGCGCTCGGCCGCCTGTCCGCGCTCGTCAGCAGCACCCCGGTGGCGATCGTCGAGCTCGACCTCGAGGGCCGGGTGCGGCTGTGGAACCCGGCCGCCGAGCGCATCTTCGGCTGGCGTGCGCACGAGGTCCTCGGCGGGTCCAACCCGATCGTGGACCCGGCGGAGTACGACGCCCGCATGCAGGAGCTCGTCGAGAGCCCGGTCAGCCGCGAGCAGGTCCGCCGGGCCCGCCGCGACGGGCAGCTCGTCGACGTCGAGAAGAGCGCGTCCGTGCTGCGCGACAGGGAGGGCCGGCCGTTCGGCTACCTGGGCGTCTACGTCGACGTCAGCGAACGGCTGCTGCTCGAGGAGGAGCTGCGGAGCGCGGCGTTCACCGACCCGCTGACGGGGCTGGCCAACCGCGCCCTGTTCAGCGAGCGGCTCGAGCGGGCCGCCACCTCGGGGACCGGCGCGACCGTGCTGCTGCTGGACCTGGACGGCTTCAAGGGCGTCAACGACACCGCCGGCCACGCCGCCGGCGACCGGGTGCTCGTGGAGGTCGGCCGCCGCACGGCGAGCGTCTGCCGGTCCGGCGACCTGGTCGCCCGCCTCGGCGGGGACGAGTTCGTCGTGCTCCTCGGCGGCGACGACGGCGACCCGTCCCGGGCGCTGGACGACCTCGGGGCCGAGGTGCTGGCCGACCGCCTCGTCGACGTCCTCGCGGAGCCCTTCGAGGTCGGCGTCACCAGCGTCAGCCTGGGCGCCAGTGTCGGGCTCGCGCGCCTGCACGGGGCCGGGAGCGCCGACGACCTGCTGCGCGACGCCGACGTCGCGATGTACGCGGCCAAGGCGGCCGGCAAGGGGCGGTACCGGGTGTTCGAGCCGCAGCTGCGCGACCGGCTGGTCGAGCGCACCGAGCTCGTGCAGGACCTGCGCTCGGCCCTGGCCTCCGGCGACGAGCTGTTCGTCCGCTGGCACCCCGTCGTGCGGGTCCCCGACGTGCGGCTGCTCGGCTTCGAGGCGCTCGTCCGGTGGCAGCACCCGGTGCGGGGCGAGCTGCCCCCCGGGGTCTTCGTCGGGCTGGCCGAGGAGTCGGGGCTGGTCGTCGAGCTGGGCGAGCAGGTGCTGCTGGCCGCGTGCAGGACGCTCCGGACCTGGCAGGACACCGTGCCGGGGACCGACCACACCCAGATCAGCGTCAACCTGTCGCCGGTGCAGCTGCGCAGCGACGTCGTGTCCACCGTCCGGGACGTCCTGCGCGAGACCCGGCTGCACCCCGGGCACCTCGTCCTGGAGCTGACCGAGGACGTCCTGCTCCACGACGTCGACGCCGCCGTGGAGGTCCTGCACGACCTGCGCGCCCTCGGGGTGCGCCTGGCCATCGACGACTTCGGGGCCGGCTACTCCTCCCTGGCCTACCTCAAGCGGCTGCCCGTCGACGTCGTCAAGCTCGACCGCTCGCTGCTCAGCGGCGTCGACGCCGACCCGGCGGCCCTCGCCCTGTTCGACGCCGTCGTCGGCCTGGTCCGCCGGCTGGGGCTGACCGGCGTCGCCGAGGGGGTCGAGACCGTGGGGCAGTGGCGGCTGCTCGAGCGGCTGCGCTGCCCGGTCGGGCAGGGGTTCCTGCTGGCCGAGCCGCTGCGGGAGCCGGACGCCCGGCGCATGCTCGCCGTCGGTCGGCCGAGCAGCGGCACGGTCCGCGCGCGGTAGACCTCCCGGGGAACGGGCAGGGCTCCAGCGTCCTGTCCCCGCAGCCTCCCGGAGCTCTCCTGTGATCCTCGTGACCGGTGCCACCGGCAACGTCGGCGGCGCCCTCGTCGCCCGGCTGTCCAGCGCGGGCGCCCCCGTCCGTGCCCTCGTCCGCAGCCGCGAGCGCGGTGACGACCTGCGCGGCTTCGACGTCGACCTCGCGATCGGCACCTACGACGACGCCGCCTCCCTGCGGGCCGCCGTCGAGGGCGTCGACCGGGTGTTCCTGCTGAGCCCGGGCAGCCCCGCCATGGCCGAGCAGGAGCTCGCCGTCGTCGCGGCGGTGCAGGAGCGGGCGCCGCAGGCCCACGTCGTGAAGCTCGCGGCGGCCGGCGTCGACGCGCCCGGTGAGACCTCCGTCCGCTTCCTCCAGCAGCACCGCCGGGTCGTGCAGGGCCTGTCCGACAGCGGCCTGGCGACCACCGTGCTGGCCCCCGGGTCGTTCATGCAGAACCTGCTCGGCCAGGCCGGCAGCGTGCAGGAGCAGGGCGTCCTGCGGGCCGCGGTCGGCGACGGCGCCGTCAGCCACGTCGACGTCCGCGACGTCGCGGCGGTCGCCGCCCACGTGCTGACCAGCGAGGGCCACGAGGGCGCGACCTACACGATCACGGGTCCCGAGGCCCTGACCTACGCCCAGGTCGCCGAGACGCTCTCGCGCGTGCTCGACCGCGAGGTGCGCTTCGAGGACGTCGAGCCGGGCCAGTACCGGACCGGCCTGGTCCAGGCCGGGGTGCCGGAGTGGACGGCGGACGCGCTGCTCGAGCTCGGCGAGGTCTACCGCTCCGGCGGCGCGGCACGCGTGACCGACGAGGTCCAGAAGGCCACCGGCTCGCCGGCTCGCACGCTCGAGCAGTTCCTCACCGAGCACCGCCAGGTCTTCGCCTGAGGCGGGCCCCGGACCGGTCGGCGGGCGGTCGGTAGCCTCGGCACCGACCCCCGCCCGGCTCCGGAAGGCCCTCCTCGCGTGCGCATCGCCCGCTTCGCCCTCGCGGGCGAGATCTCCTACGGCCTCGTGCACGGCGACGGCGAGGACCCCGCCGACCTCACGGTCGCGACCCTCGTCGGTCACCCGCTGTTCGACCCGACGCCGACCGGCGACGTCCTGCCGCTGTCGTCGGTGCGCCTGCTCGCCCCCGTCCAGCCCATCAACGTCGTGTGCATCGGCAAGAACTACGCCGACCACGTCGCGGAGATGAAGGACCTCACCGGCGGCCCCGTGTCGGAGGACCCGGTGGTCTTCCTCAAGCCGGCGACGTCCGTCGTCGGGCCCGGCGACCCGGTGCGGCTGCCGCGGGACAGCACCCGGGTCGACCACGAGGCCGAGCTCGCCGTCGTCATCGGCAAGCCCGCGCGCGACCTCACGCCGCTCACCGCGCTCGACCACGTGTGGGGCTACACCTGCGCCAACGACGTCACCGCACGCGACCACCAGAAGTCCGACGGGCAGTGGACGCGCGGCAAGGGCCACGACACCTTCTGCCCGCTCGGCCCGTGGCTCGAGACGGACTTCGACGTCGCCGACGCCGGGGTCCAGTGCAGCGTCGACGGGCAGCTGCGCCAGGACGGCAACACCCGCGACCTGATCCACGACGTCCCGAAGGTGCTCGCCTTCATCACGTCGTTCATGACCCTGCTGCCGGGCGACGTCGTCCTCACCGGGACGCCGGCCGGCGTCGGGCCCCTGAGCGCGGGCTCGTCGGTGTCGGTCCGCGTGCAGGGCATCGGCACGCTGACCAACCCGGTGGTGTCCCGGTGACCGTGCGCGTACGGGTCGCGCCGAGCCCGACCGGGGACCCTCACGTCGGCACCGCCTACATGTCGCTGTTCAACCTGGCCTTCGCCCGCCAGCAGGGCGGCCAGTTCCTGCTGCGGGTGGAGGACACCGACCGCGCCCGCTTCCGGGCCGACAGCGAGCAGCAGGTCTACGACACCCTGCGCTGGCTCGGGCTGGACTGGGACGAGGGCCCGGACAAGGGCGGCCCCGTCGGGCCGTACCGGCAGAGCGAGCGGCTGGACACCTACCAGCCCTACGTCGACCAGCTGCTGGCCCAGGGCGACGCCTACCTGTGCTGGTGC
>JAOPWW010000158.1 GCA_025965495.1 Frankiales bacterium | reverse complement strand
CGCTCGTGTAGAGGATGACCGCGGTGTCGGAGGCCTCCCGCGGCACGAAGGTGCCGACCGGCTCGACGTCGAACGCGGCCTTGTCGATCCGCAGGATGCCGGTGTCCTCGGGCTCCATGACCGACAGGACCTTCACGCCGGCGAGCTCCGCGCCCTTCGCGCCCTCGCCGAGCAGCGGGGCGGCGCAGACCAGCGCGGTGGCGCCGGAGTCGGTGAGGACGTACTCGATCTCCTCGGCCTTGAGCAGCGCGTGCACGGGGACGCAGACGCCGCCGAGGGCCAGGACGCCGTAGTAGGCGAGCGGGAAGTGGGGCGTGTTCGGCAGCAGCAGCGCGACCTTGTCGCCGGGCCCGACCCCCTGGTCCTGGAGCACCCGGGCGTACTGCCGGGCGTGCGCCCAGAGCTGGGAGTACGTGAGCTTCAGGTCGCCGAGGACGACCGCCGTGCGGTCGGCGTGACGGACGGCGGACTCCGCCAGGATGCTGGCGATCGTCAGGGACACAGCGTCTCTCCGAGTGCTCGTGGTGGGGCGGGGGTGACGGAGGTCATCGAACAGCACGACGACCGGCACCGCAGCAGGGTGCCGGTGCGACCTGACCGCAGCCGGCAGGGCAGCCGCACAGGTCAGACGCCCCAGCGCGCCCCGACGGGTCGGACCCGGGCCGTCCGAAGGTCGTCGTCGGCCCGCTCGAGCCGGACCTCCAGCCACGCGTCGACCAGCCCCTCGACCAGCCCCTCGCCCCACTCGACCGCGGCGACGCCGTCGGTGAGCGCCTCCTCGAGGTCGAGGTCGTCGAGGGTCACGGGGCGGCCCGACGTCGCGGCGGCGTCGCGCAGCCGGTAGGCGTCGACGTGCAGCAGCGGCAGCGGCCCGCGGTGCTGGCGGGCGAGCACGAAGGTGGGGCTGGTGACCCGCCCGCTGACACCGAGGCCGGCCCCCAGGCCGCGCACCAGGGCGGTCTTCCCGGCCCCGAGCGGTCCGGTCAGCACCAGCAGGTCACCGGCCTGCAGCATCCCGGCGAGCCGCCGGCCGAGCGCCTCCGTGTCCTCGACCGTCGGCAGCTCCACCGGCACCGGCACGCCGGTCCGGTCCCACAGGTCCGCCGTCACGAGGTGAGCCTGACCGCGAGCGCGAGGTCCTCGCGCAGCAGCGCCATCGGCTCCCCCTGCGGACCGTTCCGCAGCGCAGCGCTCGGGTGGTAGGTCGGCAGCACCTGGACGCCCTCCACCTCGTGGACCCGGCCCCGGACCGTCCCGAGCGGCTCCTTGCCGGGCAGGAACCAGCGGGTCGCCGACAGCCCGAGCGTGACGACGACGTCGGGCGCGACGAGGGCGACCTGCTGGGCGGTCCAGGGTCGGCAGTTCGCGGTCTCCGGTCGCGTCGGGGGGCGGTTGCCGGGCGGGCGGCACTTGAGCGTGTTCAGGACGGCGGTGCGCGCCCGGTCGCCCCCGACCTCGGCGAGCAGCCTGTCGAGCAGCTGCCCGCTCCTGCCGACGAACGGCAGCCCGCTCTCGTCCTCCTGCGCGCCGGGCGCCTCCCCGACGACGAGCAGCCGCGCTCCCTCCGGCCGCGCCCCGACGACGACCTGGGTGCGGGTCGCGGCCAGCTCGGGGCAGCGGGTGCAGGTGCGGACCTCGGCGGCCAGCGTGTCCCAGTCGGTCATCGTCGAGCCCGGGCCAGCAGCGACCGCAGGTGCAGGTCGACCAGGGTCGGCCGCTCGAGGACGACCATGTGCCCGCACCCCTCGACCACGACGAGCTGCGCCTCGGGCAGGGCGGCCGCGATGGCCTGGCTGTGCGCGACCGGTGTCAGCAGGTCCTTGCTGCCGACCAGCACGAGGACCGGGATGCCGAGCAGGGCGCCGAGGGCCTTGAGCTTGTCGTGGGAGGCGAAGGTGTCGAAGAAGTCCGCCATGACGTCGACCGGGGTGCGGGCCAGCATCGCCTCGACGAACTCGACCAGGGCCGGGCTCACGTCGGTGCTGCCGAAGGCGCCGCGCCGGGCGACCAGGAACGCGAGGTCGGAGCCGAGCCGCCGGCCCCGCTCGAGCAGGGCCGCCCGCGACCGGAGCCCACGGGTCAGCCACGGCAGCGACCTCGTCGCGACCGGCTCGAGCGCCGACGGAAGGTGCAGCGACAGCTGCGCGAGCTTGCCCGTCGACGTCGACACGAGGGCGACCCCGCGGACGCGCGGGCCGAACAGCTCGGGCGCCCGGTCGGCCAGCGCCATGATCGTCATGCCGCCCATGGAGTGCCCGACCAGGACGACGTCGCCGGTGGGGACGACCTCCTCGAGCACCTGCTGCAGGTCGGCGCCGAGCTGGTCGATCGTCGAGAGCTCGGGGCGGCTGCGGGTGCTGCGGCCGTGGGAGCGGTGGTCGTAGAGGACGACGCGGAGGCGGCCGTCGGCGGCGAGCGCCTTGCGCTGGTAGTGCCAGACGGCCATCTCCTGCGTGTAGCCGTGCACCAGCACGACCGTCTGCGCGGCCTGCTCGGGCCCGACCTCCTCGACGTGCAGCCGCACGCCGTCGGGCGTCGTGACCGTCCTGGTGCGGTCGGCGGGCAGGGAGAAGAAGGGCTCCTCGCGGGACGGGTCCGGGCGCAGGCGGGTCCGGCCGATCGCGTAGCGCTCGGCCGACAGCCCGATCGCGCCGCCGAGCGCGACGACGCCGACCAGCGCCCCGAGCGCTCCGGACGGGCGCCTCACGGGTAGACCCGCGGCACGCGGGCGCCGAGCCGCGTGACGATCTCGTAGTCGATCGTCCCGAGGACGTCGGCCCACTCCTGGGCGGTCGGCTCGCCCGCGTCGCCGGGCCCGAACAGCAGCACCTCGTCGCCGGTCTCGGCGGCGTCGTCCCCGACGTCGAGCAGGAACTGGTCCATGCAGACGGTGCCGGCGACGGTGCGGCGCACCCCGCGGTGCAGGACCGGGAGCACGTTGGTGCCGGCGCGCGGGACGCCGTCGGCGTAGCCCAGGGGCACGAGCGCCAGCGTCGTCTCGCGCTCGGTGACGTAGCGGTGCAGGTAGGAGACGCCGCTGCCGGGCGGGACCCGCTTGGTCAGCGCGACGGTGCTCGCCAGGGTCATCGCCGGCCGCAGACCGAACGACGCCGGCGCCCCCAGCTGCGGCACCGGCGACAGCCCGTAGACGCTCACGCCCGGCCGGACGAGGTCGAAGTGCGCGTGCGGGGCGGTCAGGGTGGCGGCGCTGTTGGCCAGGTGCCGGACGTCGGGGCGCAGGCCGGCGCCCTCGGCGAGCCGCACCGCCTCGGTGAACACCTGCACCTGCCGCCGCGCGAAGGGGTGGTCGGGGCCGGCGTCGGCGTGGGCGAAGTGGCTCCACAGCCCGACGACCCGGACGCTGCCGTCGGCCTCCGCCTTCGCGGCGGCCGTGCAGAGC
>JAOPWW010000100.1 GCA_025965495.1 Frankiales bacterium | reverse complement strand
CGGGCAGCCGCCCCGGCCAGCTGTCCGGCGGGCAGGCCCAGCGGGTGGCCCTGGCCCGGGCGCTCGCGGGCGAGCCCGCCCTGGTCCTGCTGGACGAGCCCCTGGCGGCCCTGGACGCGACCACCCGCGACGACGTCCGCCGGCTGCTGCGGCGCACCCTGGCCGGAGGTCCCGCCCCCGTCGTCGTCGTCACGCACGACCCCGTCGACGCCCTGGTGCTCGCCGACCGGGTCGTGGTGCTCGAGCAGGGGCGGGTCGTGCAGGACGGCCCGGCGGCCGAGGTCGCGGCGTCCCCGAGGAGCGCCTGGGCCGCCGGCCTGCTCGGCCTGAACGCCTGGACCGGCACCGCCGACGACCGGGGCCTGCAGGTCGACGGCGGGGGCCACGTCGCGGCCGCCGAGCCGCTCCCGGCGGGCACCCCGGCGCTCGCGCTGGCCAGCCCCGCCTCCGTCGCCCTGCACCGCACGCTCCCCGGCGGCAGTCCCCGCACGGTGCTGTCCGGCCCGGTGCGGGAGGCGACGTCGCTCGGGACCCGCGTCCGGGTCGTCGTCGGCAGCACCCCACCGGTGGTGGCCGAGGTCACCGTGGCGGCGGCCGCCGCGCTCGACCTCGCGGCGGGGGGCGTCGTGCACGCGGCGCTGAAGGCGACCGAGGTGCGCCTGCTGGCCCGCGACGCGGAGGCGCCCCATAGGGTCGCGCCATGAGCGAGAACTCCGACCTCCCGCCCGAGCTGCTGGTCGCCCGCGAGGCGCCGGACCGCAACCTCGCGATGGAGCTCGTCCGCGTCACCGAGGCCGCGGCCATGGCGGCCGGCCGCTGGGTCGGTCGCGGCGACAAGAACGGCGGCGACGGCGCCGCGGTCGACGCCATGCGCCAGCTGATCGGCACCGTCTCGATGCGGGGCGTCGTCGTCATCGGCGAGGGCGAGAAGGACGAGGCGCCGATGCTGTTCAACGGCGAGGAGGTCGGCTGCGGAGAGGGCCCGGAGTGCGACGTCGCCGTCGACCCGATCGACGGCACCACCCTCATGGCCAAGGGCATGCCGAACGCCATCGCCGTCATGGCGGTCGCCGAGCGCGGCACGATGTACGACCCGAGCTCGGTCTTCTACATGGAGAAGCTCGTGACCGGCGCGGAGGCCGCCGACGTCGTCGACATCAGCGCCCCCGTCGCGCACAACGTCCAGGCCGTCGCCAAGGCCAAGGGCGGCCGGGTCGAGGACGTCACCGTCTGCGTCCTGGACCGCCCCCGGCACGAGGACCTCGTGCGGGAGATCCGCGAGGCCGGCGCGCGCATCACCTTCATCTCCGACGGCGACGTCGCGGGCGCCGTCATGGCCTGCACCGACGGCACCGGCGTCGACCTGCTGCTCGGCATCGGCGGGACGCCGGAGGGGATCATCACGGCCTGCGCCGTGAAGTGCCTCGGCGGGACGATCCAGGCCAAGCTCTGGCCGCAGAAGAAGAGCGAGTTCGTCAACGCGGCCGCCGCCGGGCTCGACCTGGAGCAGGTCCTGCAGACCGACGACCTCGTCCGCAGCGACAACGTGTTCTTCGTGGCCACGGGCATCACCGACGGCGAGCTCGTCAAGGGCGTCCGGTACCGCGGCGGCGGCGCGACGACCGAGTCGCTGGTCATGCGCAGCAAGAGCGGCACCATCCGCCGGGTCAGCAGCGAGCACCGCCTGACCAAGCTGCGGGCCTACTCCGCCGTCGACTTCGAGCACCACACGCGCTGACCTGCCGACCCCGCCGCAGGCCGTGGCGGGGGACGCGCGGGTCGCGATGGCGGTGGGTGGGAGCCCTCGAGGCCCGCAGTCACCCGTGCGTCACAGACAGTGTCGGGCGCTAAGGGTCCCTCCTGGACCGCTGCGCCTGTCCCGCTGCGGACGGTGGCCGCTTCCTGCCACTGTGGACAGCGTGCCGGACGACGAGGGTGTGGGACCGCGCGACCTGCTGGGCCTGGCCGGGCCGGCCGCCGCGGTCTACCGCGCGCTGCTGCGCCGCCCCGGCACCGACGTCGGCGCGCTGGCCGCGCTGGTCGGCGTGTCGCAGGACGCCGTGCAGGACGGGCTGGCCGAGCTGGCGGGGCGTGGCCTCGTCGACGGGCTGGTGCCGGTGCGCCCCGACACGGTGCTGGAGCCGGCTCTGGTCGCGGTCGAGCGGGAGATCGCCACGTCGCGGACCGCCGTCACCGCGGCCCGGCGGGAGCTCGGGGAGCTGGTCGAGCTGTACGCCGGCGGGGTCGCCCGGTCGGACCGGACGGTCGAGGTCGAGCGCATCGACAGCAGCCTGGAGGCCGTGCAGCGGCGCATCGACGAGCTGGTGATGTCGATGAGCAGCGAGCTGCTGGCGATCAACCCGAGCTACACCCCGGAGCACCTCATCGAGGAGGAGGCCGAGCAGTCCCGGGCCCTGCTCGCGCGTGGCGTCCGGCTGCGGACCCTGCTCGGGCCGCGCGTCCGGGACCACCCCGCGCGCCTGGAGCACGCCCGGGCGATGGACGCGGCCGGCGACGAGCACCGCCTCCACCCCGACCCGCCGCTGCGCCTGCTGCTGCTCGACCGGCGGGTCGCCGTCGTCCCGGTCGACCCGCAGAACTCCGCCGACGGCGCCCTGTTCGTCTGGTCGACGACGCTGGTCGGCAGCTTCCTGACCCTCTACGAGTCGCTGTGGGCGCAGGCGGAGCCGCTGTTCCGGCCGCCCCCCGGAGACGGGCTGGCGCCCCGCGAGGCCCGGCTGCTCGAGCTGCTCGCCGCCGGGCTCAAGGACGAGACGGTCGCCCGGCACCTCGGCGTCAGCGTGCGCACGGTCCGGCGCGAGTCGGCGGCGCTGCTGGACCGCCTCGGGGCCGGGACCCGCTTCCAGGCGGGGGTCGAGGCGGCCCGGCGCGGCTGGCTCTGACACGCTGGGCCGTGCGCATCGCCACCTGGAACGTCAACTCGATCGGCGCCCGCCTGCCCCGGCTGCTCCCCTGGCTGGAGGAGACGGCCCCCGACGTCGTCGCGCTGCAGGAGACCAAGTGCGCCGACGCCGCCTTCCCCTACGCCGACCTCGCCGCCCTCGGCTACGAGGCGGCCCACGCCGGCGACGGCCGCTGGAACGGCGTCGCGGTGCTGTCCCGGGTGGGGCTGGCCGACGTGGACCTCGTCCACGAGGGGCACCCGGAGCCGCGCCTGGCGTCGGCGCAGTGCGGCCCGCTGCACGTCACGAGCGTCTACGTCCCGAACGGCCGCAGCCTGGACGACCCGCACTACGCCTACAAGCTCGACTGGTTCGCCACGCTCCGCGAGCGGCTCGAGAGGTCCGACCTGTCACGGCCGCTCGTCGTCATGGGCGACTTCAACGTCACCCTCACCGACGACGACGTCTGGGACATCAGCACGTTCCAGGACAGCACCCACGTCTCCCAGCCCGAGCGCGACGCGATGCAGGCGCTGCTCGACACCGGCCTCGAAGTCACCGAGGCGCGGCCGGGCAAGGGCGACGTCGCGTTCACGTTCTGGGACTACCGCGCCGGCATGATGCACAAGAACCTCGGGATGAAGATCGACTTCATCCTGCGGACGCCGAGCGTCACGGTGA
>JAOPWW010000091.1 GCA_025965495.1 Frankiales bacterium | reverse complement strand
GCCTCGGCGACCGTGCGCTCGGCCAGGGCCTGCGCCTCGGTCACGGTGCGCTCGGCCTCGGCGCGGGCGTCGGTGAGGGTGGTGTCGGCCTCGGCGCGGGCGGTGCTCAGGGTGCTGTCGGCCTCCGCACGGGCCGCCTCCACGATCTGGGCCGCCTCGGCGCGGGCCTCGGCGACGGCCTCGTCGGCGGTGCGCTGGGCGAGCAGCAGGGTCCGCAGCGCGGCCTCCTGGCCCTCCAGGGAGTCCAGCGGCCGTTCGGCCACGACGGGTGCGGGGACGGCCTCGGGCGGGGCAGACGCGGCGCGGCTGCCGCTGGTCTTGAGCTCGTCGTTCTCGCGCAGGAGCCGCCCGAGCTCGCTCTCGACCTCGTCGAGGAAGGCGTCGACCTCGTCGAGCGAGTAGCCCCGGAAGGCGACCTTGAACTGCTTGTTGGCGACGTCGGACGGGGTCAGCGGCACGGGTCCACCTTCGGGGAGGCAGGGGGTCGGAGGCTCACGTGAGTCCGCTCACCTGACTGATCAGGATCTTCACGACGAAGAACAGCACCAGGAAGCCCAGGTCGAGGCTGACGCTGCCGATGCGCAGCGGCGGGATCACCCGGCGCAGGGCCTTCAGGGGCGGGTCGGTCACGGAGTACATCAGCTCGAGCGCCATGGCCACCGGCCCGGCGGGTGTGAACGAGCGGGCCAGCATGAACACGTACTCCATGATCAGCCGGAAGATCAGCAGGACCAGGAAGACGTAGAGCACGAGCTCCACGACAGACGCGACGACGGACACGGGCTCAGGCTACCGACCGTGCCGCCGTCGTGATCACGACTGGTTGAAGAAGCCGCCCTCGGCGATGAGCTGCTTGTCCTCGGCCGTCACCTCGACGTGCTCCGGCGAGAGCAGGAAGACCTTGTTCGTCACGCGCTCGATGCTGCCGTGCAGGCCGAAGATGAGGCCGGCGGCGAAGTCGACGAGGCGCTTGGCGTCGACGTCGTCCATCTCGGTGAGGTTCATGATCACCGGCGTGCCGGCGCGGAAGTGCTCGCCGATCGTGCGCGCCTCGTTGTACGTGCGGGGGTGCAGCGTCGTGATCCGGTAGGCGTCGGCGTACGGGCGCTCCGGGGCAGGCGGCGCGGCGCGCAGGGACGCGTGCTGGGGCGGCGCGGTGTCCAGGGCGACCGAGCCGTGGACGTCGCGCGAGGGCGCCGCGGAGCGCGCTCCCGGGGCCCACTGGCGGACCGGGGCGGTCTCGGGCTCGTCGTCGTAGTCGTCGTCCTCGTACGCCGAGCCGTAGTGGCCGCGGCCGTCCTCGTCGTCCTCGACGAGGCCCAGGTACAGGCCGACCTTGCGTCCTAAGCCCGGCATGCGGTGCTCCTGTGCTTCGAGGGTCTGGTCGTGGTCTGGGTGGACCGGGCCTGCGCGTGCGCCCGGTCGAGGACCGGACGTTACCGGGCCGGAGGGCTCCTGCGGCCGAGCAACGCCGTGCCGATCCGGACGATCGTGGCGCCGGCGGCGACGGCCTGCTCGAGGTCACCGCTCATGCCGGCGCTGACGTCGGCGGCGTCCGGGTGGTCGGCGCGCAGGCGCGCGGCGACGTCGTGGAGCCGGGCGAAGGCGGGGGCGGGGTCCTGTCCGAGCGGCGCCACCGCCATCACGCCGGCGAGGCGGAGCCCGGGCAGGCCGGCGGCGAGGTCCGCGAGGGCCGGGACGTCGTCGGGGGCCGCCCCTCCCCTGCCGTCGGCGTCGTCGAGCCGGACCTGCACCAGCACCTCGACGGTCCGGCCGGCCTTGGCCGCGCCGCGCGACAGGGCCTGCGCCAGCGAGGGCCGGTCGAGGGCGTGCACGACGGAGGCGTAGGCGGCGACGCTCGCGGCCTTGTTCGTCTGCACCTGGCCGACGAAGTGCCAGTGCACGCCGGGGAGCTCGCGCGCCTTGCCGGCGGCCTCCTGGTCGCGGTTCTCGCCGAACGCCTGCAGCCCGAGGTCGCGCAGCAGCAGCACGTCCGAGAGCGGCCACGTCTTGGTGACCGCCAGCAGCAGGACCTCCTCACGGGCGCGCCCGGCGGCGACGCACGCCTCGACCAGCCGCTGCTCGACCTCGGCCAGCGACGCCGCCAGCTCGGCGGCCCGGTCGGCGCTCACAGGACGACGACGCCGGCGTGCCGGCCGGTCGTCCCGAAGCGGCGGTAGGAGAAGAAGGCGTCGTCGTGGACGGTGCAGCGGTCGACGGCGACGACGTCGGCCAGGCCCTGACCGGCGAGCACCGTGCGGGCCCCGGCGAGCAGGTCGACCGACGGCGTGCCTGCCCGGGTGGTCCCGCGGGTGCCGGGCAGGCGGGACTCGGCGTCGTCGGCCATCGCGGCGGGCACCTCGTAGCAGCAGGCCCCGGCCGCGGGGCCGATGCTCGCGACCGTCCGGGCCGGGTCCGCGCCGAGCCCGGTCATCGTCTCGACGGTCCGCTCGAGCACGCCGGCGAGCAGCCCCTGCCGTCCGGCGTGGGCCGCCGCGGCGACCCCGGCCTCGCGGTCCAGGAGCAGGACGGGGAGGCAGTCCGCGGCCATCACCACCAGCCCGAGCCCCGGGGTCGCGGTGACGAGCGCGTCGACGCCCGCGACCCCGCCCTCGCTCCCCCGGCTGCTGGCCCGGTCGACGACGGCGACGCCGTCCCCGTGGACCTGCTGGGCGAACACGAGCGAGTCGGCGCCGACGGCGGTCCGCAGCAGGTCGCGGTTGGCGAAGACCCGGCTCGGCTCGTCGTCGACGTGCAGCGCCAGGTTCAGCCCCTCCCACGGGCCCGCGCTCACCCCGCCCTCGCGGGTGGTGAACCAGCCGCCGGGCAGGCCGGCGTCGAGCAGCGGGAGGGGCACGCGGCTACTTGAGGAAGTCCGGCACGTCGAGGTCGTCCTCGAACACCACCGTGCGGCGGGGACGCTCGGCCTGCTGCGGGACCGGTCGGGACGCGGGCCGCGGCGCCTCGGAGGCGCTCGGCGCGTACACCGGGGCCTGCTGCTGCGGCGGGGCGGGCGGGGGCGTCTGCATCGGGCCGGGCTGGGGGGTCGGCCGGCGCAGCGGCTCGTGCCGCCGCATCGGCGAGGGGCTGCCGGCGTCGAAGCCGGCGGCGATGACCGTGACCCGGACCTCGTCGCCGAGGGCGTCGTCGATGACCGCGCCGAAGATGATGTTGGCGTCCTGGTGCGCGGCGTCCGCGACCAGCTGGGCCGCCTCGTTGATCTCGAACAGGCCGAGGTCGCTGCCGCCGGAGATGCTCAGCAGCACGCCGTGGGCGCCGTCCATGCTGGCCTCGAGCAGCGGGCTGGCGATCGCCATCTCGGCGGCCACGACGGCGCGGTCGTCGCCGCGGGCGTTGCCGATGCCCATGAGGGCCGAGCCGGCGTTGCTCATGACGCTCTTGACGTCGGCGAAGTCGAGGTTGATCAGGCCCGGCGTGGTGATCAGGTCGGTGATGCCCTGGACGCCGGACAGCAGGACCTGGTCGGCACTCTTGAAGGCGTCCATGACGCTGACCTGCTTGTCCGACAGCGACAGCAGCCGGTCGTTCGGGATGACGATGAGGGTGTCGACCTCGGCCCGCAGGGCCTCGATGCCGGCCTCGGCCTGCCCCGCGCGACGGCGTCCCTCGAAGGAGAACGGCCGGGTGACGACGCCGATGGTGAGGGCGCCCAGGGAGCGGGCGATGCTCGCCACGACGGGCGCGCCACCGGTGCCGGTGCCGCCGCCCTCGCCGGCCGTCACGAAGACCATGTCGGCCCCCTTGAGGACCTCCTCGATCTCGTCGCGGTGGTCCTCGGCAGCCTGCTGCCCGACGGCCGGAGCCGCGCCGGCGCCGAGCCCCCGGGTGAGCTCGCGGCCGATGTCGAGCTTGACGTCGGCGTCGCTCATGAGGAGCGCCTGGGCGTCGGTGTTGATGGCGATGAACTCGACGCCCTTCAGGCCCACCTCGATCATGCGGTTGACGGCGTTGACGCCGCCTCCGCCGATGCCGACCACCTTGATCACGGCGAGGTAGTTCTGCGGTGCAGCCACGTGGAGAGGGCCCTTCGGGAGGAGTCGAGCAGAGGGAGGTCGAGCGAGCGGTCGGCGGGCTGGGAAGACCCTCACCCTCATGTAGACAGTTAGCGTTATGTCAACCTGAGGGGTACGAGCGGGGACGGTACGGGGGCCGGGTCGGCAGGGTCAACCTGCCCGCCCGGCGTGTCGGGGACCGACCTGCACGGCCGTCCCCGGGCGCCCCTGCTAGTGGCGGCGGAGCCGCTTGGCGACGTACATCCCGTGGTCGGCCCGCTCGAGCAGACCCGCCGCGTCGGCCTCCCCCGCGTCGCTGATCGCGGTCCCCACGCTCACCCCGACCCGGACCGTGGCGCCGACCTCGAAGGGCTCCGAGACGGTCGCCTCGAGCCGGCGGGCCAGCGGCTCCAGCCCCTCGGGCCCGACGTCCTCCACGAGGACGACGAACTCGTCGCCCCCGAGCCGGGCGACGGTGTCGGAGGGCCGCACGACCGCCAGCAGCCGCCGGGCGACCAGGCGCAGGACGGCGTCGCCGACGCCGTGGCCGTGGGCGTCGTTGACCTGCTTGAACCCGTCCAGGTCCAGGAACAGCAGGCCGGTGGAGCCGCCGGTGCGGCCGTCGCGCGCGAGCGCACCGCGCAGGCGCTCCTCGAGCAGGGCACGGTTGGACAGGCCGGTCAGCGGGTCGCGCACGACCTGCTCGGTCAGCGCCGCCGTCAGCTCCTGCAGCTCCTGCTCGGTCTTCTTCAGCGCGGTGATGTCCTGGGCGCTGCCGGCGAACCACTGCGGCCGCCCGGCGTCGTCGCGCACGACCGTGAGGCTCAGCAGCACCCACAGCTCGGCGCCGCCGGCGCGCACGTAGCGCTCCTCCGCCGTCAGGCTCGGGGTCGCGCCGTCGAGCAGGAGCGTGAGCCGGCTCTCCTGGTCGCGGCGGCCCTCGGGGTGCAGCAGGTCGTGGAACGACAGGCCGAGCAGGTCCTCGGGGGACCGGCCGAGGAGCTCGGCGTACGTCCGGTTCACCCGGACGAAGCGGCTCGACAGGTCGGCCAGGGCGAGCCCGACGCCGACGTGGTCGAAGAAGGTCTCGAAGACGTCGGGCGTCGCCGCCAGCGCCTCCATCGTCTGGCGCGCACCGACGTGGTCGGGGCTGTCGGACGGGCGCAGGACCGGCTCCCTCGTCGTCGTCGTCGGCGCGGCGTCCGTGCCACGGCGCGGCCCTCTGACCGCGCAGGACGTCTACCCCGGGGCGGGCGACCCGACCCCTGCGG
>JAOPWW010000069.1 GCA_025965495.1 Frankiales bacterium | reverse complement strand
CGCCCTCGAGGACCAGGCGGGACGCCCACGGCTCGGGCACCCAGGCCCCGGCGATCCGGCCGGCCTGGAACTCCTGCAGCGACTGCGCGTTCTCCTGCGCCCGGATGGTGACGTCGCCCGCGCCGGTGGCGTCCTCCGTGAAGCCCTGCCCCTTGAGCCAGGTGCGCAGCGCGACGTCCTGCGTGCCACCGGTCTGCGGGTCGGCGACGATCTTGCCCTTGAGCTGCTGCGGCGAGGTGATGCCCTTGGCCACCACGAGCGCGGCGCCGCCCGACGTCGCGCCGGACACGATGCGGATGGCGTCGCCGTTGCTCTTGACGAAGGCGTTGATGGCCGGGCTCGGGCCGAGGTAGGCGGCGTCGAGGCTGCCGGCGAACAGGGCCTCCACGGCCGCGGGACCGGCGTTGAAGATCTGGGTGGAGAGCTTGGTGCTGCCGAGGGACTTCTGGAAGTCGCCCGAGCCGACGCCGTAGACGGCGGAGGCGTGGGTGACGTTGGCGAAGTAGCCGAGGCGGAGCTCGGCGGCCGGGGTGCCGGTCCGGCTCGCCGCGGGCGCGGCGTCCTTCTTCGTGTCGGAGGCGTTCGAGGTGGCGCAGCCGCTCGCGAGGGCGAGCGCGGACAGGACGAGGACAGCCTTGCGGAGGACGTTCACGGGAGCGGGTGGTGCCTCTCGGTGCAGGAGGGGAGGGAGGTCAGGACAGCGGGACGAGCTCTGCCTGACATCGCGTCCCGGGGCGGCACGAGTCGACGCACCAGCCCACCCACGGGGTCCTGCTCCAGCCGCCCGGCGTGGCGGTCGCGCACACGCAGGAGGAGGTCACCTGCTGAGTCTGCCTGTTGCTGACCCGACCCGTCAACTTCCCCACCTGTGGTGCAGTGCACACGTGCAGGTCTCGGCGAAGAGCGACTACGCGGTGCGGGCGCTGTGCGTGCTCGCCGCCGCCTGGACCGACGGCGGGGGTTGCAGCGTCAAGGCTGCCGACATCGCCGCGGCCCAGCAGATCCCCCGCACGTTCCTCGACCAGATCCTGGTCGACCTGCGGCGGGCGGGGATCGTCGAGAGCGTGCGCGGGCCGGCGGGCGGTCACCGGCTGGCCCGGCCGCCGTACGCCGTCACGGTCGCCGACGTCGTGCGCGTCGCCGACGGTCCGCTCGCCCTCGTCCACGGCCACCGGCCCGAGGAGATCAGCTACCTCGGGGCGGCCGAGCGGCTGCAGGACGTCTGGGTCGCCGTGCGCGCGGGGCTGCGGCAGGTCCTCGAGCACACGACGCTCGAGCAGGTCGTCTCGGGCGCGCTCCCGGAGCAGGTGACCGGCCTGTCCGGCGACCCCCGCAGCTGGACCTCCGTCTGGCCGAAGAAGGCGTGACCGCGGTCACTTCCTGACCAGATCGGTTGACAATCGGTCCGGCGGCCGAGCAGGGTCTGCCCCGTGACCGCGACCCTGCCGAGCAGTAGCCTGCTCGACGCCTTCTGGGACAGCCGTCGCTCCGACGCCTTCGACGAGCACTGTCGCCCGTAGGTCCGCGCCGCGTCCCGCCGCTGTTGCTCAGAACGGTGGCCTGACGCCCGCTCGTCCTCGCACGCGCCCGGCCCGGTGGGCCGCCGTGCCCCGTCCCGCGCTGCCGGTGGCCTTCGACCCGTCCGGCGCGTCCCCCTCCTGGAGACCCCTGTGCCCCGCCCTGCCCGCACGTCCGTCCTGGCCGCCCTGGCCCTGACCGCCCTGGCGCTCACGAGCGCCTGCAGCTCCTCCCCCGGCACCACCCGGACCGTCTCCGCCGACGGCCCCGACCTGTCCCGCGTCGTCCTCAAGGTCGGCGACCAGGTCAAGCTCAACCAGTCGGTCCTCGAGGCCGCCGGCGAGCTCGACGACCTCCCCTACCGGCTCGAGTGGGCCTCCTTCACCGCCGGCCCGCCCCTGCTCGAGGCGCTCAACGCCCACGCGATCGACCTCGGTGGCACCGGCGACAGCCCCGCCGCCTTCGCCCAGGCCAGCGGGGCGAAGCTCAAGGTCGTCGCGGTCCAGAAGGGCCCCGGCACCGACAAGGTCCTGGTGACCAAGGGCTCCGGGATCACGGACGTGGCCGGCCTGCGCGGCAAGAAGGTCGCCGTGGCCAAGGGCTCCAGCGCCCACGGCACCCTGGTCGGGCTGCTGGAGAAGGCGCACCTGTCCCTGTCCGACATCACGCCGGTGTACCTCGCCCCGCCGGACGCCCTGTCGGCCTTCGGCAGCGGGAAGGTCGACGCCTGGGTCGTCTGGAACCCCTACGCCGCCATCGGCCTCACGCAGGCCGGCGGCAGGCAGGTCGCCGACGGCACCGGCATCTCCAGCGGCCAGAGCTTCGTGCTCGCCTCCGACCGCACCCTGGCCGACCCCGGCAAGACCGCCGCGGCCCGCGACTACGTCAGCCGCCTCGCCCGCGCGAACGCCTGGGCCAACGACCACCCCGAGGTCTGGGTGCCGAAGTACGCGTCCCTCACCGGCCTGCCGACCTCGGTCGCGCAGACCACCTTCGAGAGCAGCAAGGGCACCTACGTCCCCCTGGACGACGACGTCGCCGCCCGCCAGCAGGCGCTCATCGAGCGCTTCCGCGGCGCCGGCCTCATCAAGGGCTCGCCCAAGGCCGCCGACTTCTTCGACGACCGCTTCGACGCCGACGTCCTGGCCGCGCAGCCGAGCCCGGCGGTGACCGGGTGACCGCCGTCCTCGACGCCCCCGTCGTCGTCCTGCCGGCCCGGCCGTCCACCGCCCGCGCCCGACGCCGGCTGCCCGCGGCGCTCCCCCGGGCGGTGAGCCCGCTCGTCCTGCTCGGGCTGTGGCAGGTCCTGTCGGGCACCCGGCTGCTGCCCGCCGAGCGGCTCGCCCCTCCCTCCGCCGTCGTCGCGGCCGCCCGCGAGCTGTGGGCGTCCGGGGCACTGCAGGACGCGGTGG
>JAOPWW010000379.1 GCA_025965495.1 Frankiales bacterium | reverse complement strand
ACGAACAGCCCGATCGTGAGGACGCGCTGGCCGCCCTTGACGGTGTCGGCGGCCTGGGCGAGGACGGGGGCGACGGCGAGGACGCTCATGCGCGGGTCTCCGTCTTCGAGGTCAGGTCGATGGTGGGAGGCGCCGTCGTGGTCGTCGTCGTCGTGGGGGTGTGCGGCGTCGTCGTCACCGTGCCCTCGAGGCGGTGGCGGATGGCGTCGGCCGTCGGGTCGAAGTGCCGGTCGGCGTACTGCGAGTACACGTAGGCGATGGCGAACGTCGAGACGAACTGCAGGAGGCCGAAGACGTAGGCGACGTTGACCTCGCCGACGACCTTGTCCGCCATGAAGCCGCGCGCGTAGGCGGTGAGCAGGACGTAGAGCAGGTACCAGGCGAGGAACAGCACGGTCGCGGGGAAGACGAACCGGCGCAGCGTGCGCTTCAGGCCCTGGAACTCGTCGCTGGCCTGCACCTGCGCGAACGTCTCACCTCCTCCCGCGGACGTGGACGATCGGGTGTCGGTCGTGCTCACCGGCTGCTCCTGTTCGACGCGGGGGCTGTGACGCGGCTCACCGTAGGAGCGTGTCGGCCGTCACAAGAGGGGCAGAACGGGTGGCTGCGCCGGTGGGCGGCTCCTGTGCGACGAGCGGTTGCGCGACGACGACGAGCGGTCAGCCGGGCGGGGACAGCACCAGCGGCTCGGGCGCGTGCAGGCGCAGCATCGTGCGCCCGACGTCGGCCGGGACGCGGCTGCGCGTGGCCACGGACGCCCCCACCATCACGGCGAACGCGAGCGGCACCGTCCAGGCGGCCGGCTGGGCGAGCAGGGCTGCGGTCCAGCCGTCGCCCTCGGCGCCGACGAGCGTCACGACGGTCGCGCAGGTGGACGCCGTGCCCCCGACGACCAGCCCGGCGGCCGCACCGGCAGCGGTCAGGCCCCGCCACCAGATGCCGAGCACGAGCAGCGGACAGAACGTCGAGGCGGCGACGGCGAACGCCAGGCCCACGGTCTGCGCGACCGGCAGGTCGACGGCGGGCAGGGCGAGCCCGAGCGGGACGGCGACCGCGAGCAGGGTCGCCCGGCGGAAGTCCGCGACGCTGCCGCCGAGGACGTCCTGCACCAGCACGCCGGCCGTCGACACCAGCAGCCCCGACGACGTCGACAGGAACGCCGCGAACGCCCCCGCGACCAGCAGGGCCTCCAGGGCGGCGCTCAGCGGCCCGCCGCCGAGGACTGCCGTCGGGAGGGCGAGCACCACGGCGTCGGTGCGGCCGGTGACCAGGACCTCGGGGGCGTAGAGGCGGCCGAGCGCGCCGTAGACGGTGGGCACGAGGTAGAACGCCCCGAGCAGGGCCAGCACGCCGAGGGTCGTGCGGCGGGCGGCGGCGCCGTCGGGGTTGGCGTAGAAGCGCACGAGGACGTGGGGCAGGCCCATGGTCCCGAGGAAGGTCGCGAGCACCAGGGCGTAGGTGGCGTAGAGCGGGTGCTCGGCGCCGCCGGCACCGGACAGCGGGCGGGCCCACGCGTCCCCGCTGGTGGCGGCCAGGCCCTCGACGTGCGGCACCCGCGCCCCCGCTGGGAAGACGGCGGTGCTGCCGCGCTCCAGCCGGTGCGGGCCCCGGTCCAGGACCGTCGCGCGGCCGTCGAGCACGACGTCGACGGGCTGCTCGACCAGGACCCGCACGGTCTCGTCGAGCTGCACCGTCGTGCGGTCGGGGAACACGGGCGGTGCGGCCGCGGCGAGGTCGGGGCGCCCGTCGCCGTGCCAGGCGACCAGCAGGACGACCGCCGGGACGGTGATCGCGGTCAGCTTCAGCCAGTACTGGAACGCCTGCACGAAGGTCGCGCTGCGCATGCCCCCGCCTGCGACGTTCACCGTCACGACGACCGCGACGACGACGGCGCCCGCCCACACCGGCGCACCCGTCGTCGCCCGCAGCGCCAGGCCCGCGCCCTGCAGCTGCGGCACCAGGTAGAGCCAGCCGATCCCGACGACGAGCAGGCTGGCCAGGCGTCGGACGGACCGGCTGCCGAGGCGCAGCTCGGCGAAGTCCGGGACCGTGTAGGCGCCCGACCTCCGGAGCGGAGCGGCCACGAGCAGCAGCAGCACGAGGTAGCCCGCGACGAAGCCGACCGGGTACCAGAGCGCGTCCGCGCCGTAGGCCAGCACCAGCCCGGCGACGCCGAGGAAGCTGGCCGCCGACAGGTACTCCCCGCCGATGGCGCTGGCGTTCCACAGCGGGGTGACCGAGCGGCTGGCGACGAGGAAGTCGCTCGTGGTGCGCGCCAGCCGCAGGCCGTAGGTGCCGATGCCCACGGTCGCCAGCACCACGAGGACGACGGCGACGAGGTCCAGGCCGCGGCTGCCGCCGGTCACGTGTCGACCAGCTCGACGAACTCGCGCTCGTAGCGCTCGGCCAGCCGCACGTGCACCCACCCCGTCAGCACCAGAGCCGGGTAGACGAGGACGGCGAGGACCAGCCACGGCAGCGCGAGGCCGAGCACGCGCGTGTCGCGCGTGGTGGGCACGAGGGCGAACAGCAGGGGCAGCCCGCCGAGCACCAGCGCGACGACCCCGGCGGTCCGCAGCGCCAGCCCCAGCTGCGCCCGCACGAGGCTGCGCACCAGCAGCTCCCCGACGGCGGTCTGCTCGTCGAGGGCCTGCAGCCCCTGCCGTCCGGGAGGGCGGCGGACGGTGGGGGAGCGCGGGCCGGTCACGACGACGCGGCGGGGGACGGGCTCGGTCACGGCGTCGTCGTCAGGTGGCTGGCCGTCGGAGTGGCGGCGGCGGCGGTCGTCTCGGCGGTCGCGGCGGTCATCTCGGCGCCTGCCGGCGCAGGAGCTGGTCCTTGAGCTGGCGGCTGTGGCGGCGGCTGACGGGCAGCACCAGGTCCCCGACCCGGACGGCGTGCCCGCCGCCGGGCTCGACCCGCAGCTCGCTGATGTGCGCGGCGGCGACCAGGTAGGACCGGTGCACCCGGAGGAACCCGAGGGGCGCCCACCGCTCCTCGAGCGACGTCAGCGCCGCGCGCACCAGGTGGCTGCCGTCCGCGGTGTGCAGCCGGGCGTAGTCGCCCTGTGCCTCGACGTACCGCACGTCGGACAGGGCGACCCAGCGGGTGACGCCGCCCAGCTCGACGGCGACCGACTCCTCCGGCGGCGCGGGCGCCGGGGCAGCGCCGCGGCTCTCGGCCACCCGGCGGACCGCCTCGGCGAGCCGGTCGCTGCGCAGCGGCTTGAGCAGGTAGTCGACGGCGTGCAGCTCGAACGCCCCGACGGCGGCGTCCTCGTAGGCCGTCACGAAGACCAGGGCCGGCGGGGTCGCGAAGCGGGTGAGGACGCGCGCGAGCTCGAGCCCGTCGAGGCCCGGCATGCGGATGTCGAGGAAGACGGCGTCGACCGGG
>JAOPWW010000023.1 GCA_025965495.1 Frankiales bacterium | reverse complement strand
TGCTCTACGACGTCGCCCTGTGGTGGGCCGGCCGGCTCTGGGGCAACGGCGTCCTCACGCGCCTGGTCCGGACCTCACGGGCCCGACGACGTCTGGCGCAGGCCGAGGGGTGGGTCGCCCGGCGCGGCGTGCTCGTCCTGGCCCTCGCCTACTTCCTGCCGCCGCCCCTGCCTGCCACCTACCTGCTGTGCGGCGCGAGCGGCATGCCACTGGCCGTCTTCCTGCTCGGCGACGTCCTCGGCACCCTGCTGTGGACCTCCGTGCTCGCCTCGCTGGGCTGGGTCGTCGGCCGGCCCGCCCTGCGGCTGCTGCACGTCGTCGACCACTACGCGCTGTGGGTCACCGTGGCGGTGGTGGTCGTGGTGGCGCTGGTCGGACGGCTGCGGGCGCGGTGAACCGGAACACGGCCCCGCCGTCCGGGCGGTTGGCCGCGGTCAGGTCGCCGCCGTGCAGCCGGGCGTTCTCCAACGCGATGGCGAGGCCCAGCCCGCTCCCGTCGGAACGGGCCCGGGCGGCGTCCGCCTTGTAGAAGCGCTCGAACAGGTGGGGCAGGGCGTCGTGCGGGATGCCGGGTCCGCAGTCGGTGACGTCGACGGCGATCCCCTCCGGACCCTCCTGCGCCGTGACGACGACCGGGGCGCTGCCGTACTTGAGGGCGTTGCCGACGAGGTTGGCCAGCACGAGGTCGAACCGGCGCAGGTCCAGCGAGGCCGTCAACCCCTCCGGAGCGCGCACCTGCACCTGGTCGGTCCAGCCGCGCCGCACCAGGGTGGCGTCCAGGGCGGCGGCCACGTCGACCCACTCGGCGTCCAGGAGCGCGGTCCCGGCGTCGAAGCGCGAGACCTCGATGAGGTCGGTGACCAGGCGGTCCAGGTGGCCGATCTCGCGCACCACGAGGTGCGTGGCGCGGGCGGCGTCAGCGCTCATCCCGTCGCCGTGTGCGGACAGCACGTCCGTGACGGCCACCATCGAGGCCAGCGGGGTCCGCAGCTCGTGCGACACGTCGGCGGCGAACCGGCGGGCGGTCTCCTCCATCCGCTGCAGGGTCGTGACCGACTCCTGCAGCGACCGGGCCATGTGGTTGAACGACTGGGCGACGTCCGCGATCTCGTCGTCACCGTCGGGCGGCACGCGGACGCTCAGGTCGCCGGCCGCCATCCGGTCCGCGGCGTCGGCGAGCCGGCCGATCGGGCGCAGCACCCGCTCCCCGAGGGACACCGCGGTCCCGACGGCACTGGTGACGAGGACGACGCCGAGCACCACGAGGGCGAGCCCGACCTGAGCCGTGGTGAGGCGTCCCGGGAGCTCCGCGAGGATCCGTCCTCCGACCCGGTTCGCCCCGATCGGGTGCTCCTCGGCGACGACGAGGAACCCGGCGACGGTGGCCGTCCCGGTCACCGCCGCCGTCACCACGGCCACGCCGACGACGCCCAGCAGGAGCCGACGCTGCAGGCTGACGCGGGGGGCTGTCACAGGCCGAAGCGGTAGCCGAAGCCGCGCACCGTCCGCAGCAGCTGGGGGTCCGCGGGGACGTCCTCGATCTTGGCCCGGAGGCGCTGGACGCAGGCGTCGACCAGGCGGGAGTCGCCGAGGTGGTCCTGTCCCCAGACCCCGGCGAGCAGCTGCTGGCGCGACAGCACCAGTCCGGGGGAGCCCGCCAGCGCGAGCAGCAGCCGCAGCTCCATCGGCGTGAGGTCGAGCGCGGTCCCGCCCTTGGTGACGACGAGCGAGCCTCGGTCGACGACGACGTCGCCGAACTCCAGCGGCCCGCTGCGCCCGGCCGGGGTCGCGGGAGCGGCCCGTCGCAGGACCGCCTTGAGCTTGGCCTCGAGCACGCGTGGCCGGACGGGCTTGGTCAGGTAGTCGTCAGCCCCCGCCTCGAGCCCCGCGACGACGTCGAGGTCGTCGCTGCGGGCGGTCAGCATCACGATGGGCACCTGGGAGAAGGCCCGCAGCCGCCGGCAGGTCTCGAAGCCGTCCGCGCCGGGAAGCATGACGTCGAGCACGACGACGTCGGGCGGGGCGCTGCGGACGGCCTCGACGCCGGCCTCGCCGTCGCCCCGTGAGGCGACGTCGTGGCCGAGGTGGCGCAGCGCGATCTCCAGCCCCTCCCGCACCTGCGGGTCGTCCTCGATCAGCAGGATCCGGGGCACGACACCGATCCTGGCACCAGCTGCCGCCTGCGCCGCAGGAGTGCGGTCGCCAGTGCCGCGACCAGTGCGCCGAGCGCGTTGTGGACGACGTCGCTCGCGTCGCACACCCCGACCCGCTCGACCGCCTGCACCGCCTCGACCCCGACGCTCAGCAGCGCCACGGCCGCGGCGACCTGCCAGGGTCGGCCCACCGCGGCGACGGCCAGGATCGCCGCCGGGGAGAAGAGCAGGAGGTTGCCCAGACCCTCGGGCGTGAGCGCGAGCGGGTCGGTGACGACGCACGCGCGAAGCCCGGCGAGGTCCTCGTGCCCGAAGGACCCGCGGAACAGCGGCAGTCCGAGAGCTCCGGCGAGGGCGAGCCCACCGAGCCCGCCGAGCACGGCGGCCCGGTCAGGGGCCGGTCCGGTGACGGGGTTCGCCCGGGCCAGCCGGGCCGCGAGGACGGCGCCGAGCGGACCGAGGACCAGGGCGGCGCGCAGGAGGGGGACGAGGTGGGGGAGCACGGCGCAGACGGTGCCGGTGCTGCGCCACGGGCACGTGCGCGCCCTGTCACAGCCGTGCCACAGGACCTGTGGCGCAGCCGTGACGGAACGACGACAGGCCGGCGACGCCCGCGTCCGACGGTGGCGCCGTGCCCGCCTCCCGCCTGCTCGTCCCGCCGGTCCTCACCGCCCTGCTCGCCCTGACCGGGTGCGCCGCTCCGCCGTCTGTCCTCGCGGTGCCGCACGCGGCGGGCCCGGTCTGGCCCGCGGAGGGCCAGGCCAGCTACGCCCTGCACGGACGGGTCAGCAGCTCCCCCCGACAGCGCCCCGTGCCGATCGCCAGCGTCGCGAAGCTCATGACCGCCTACCTGGTCGTCCACCGGCTGGCCCCCTCGCGGACCGTCGTCGTCCGGCGCGCCGACGTCGTCGACACCGCCCGCAGGAGGACGCAGGGGGAGTCGGTGGTCGAGGTCCGCGAGGGCGAGGTGCTCACCCGGGACCAGGCCCTGGCCGCGCTGCTGCTGCCGTCGGCGAACAACGTCGCCGCGCTCCTGGCCGGACGGGTGGCCGGCAGCCGGTCGGCGTTCGTGCGCCTCATGCAGGGGACGGCCGACGAACTCGGGATGACCTCCACGACGTACACCGACCCGAGCGGCTACCTGCCCAGCACGGTCTCCACGGCCCGCGACCAGCTCCTGCTGCTCCGCGCCGTCCTGCGCTCGCCGGTGCTGGCCCGGCTGCTCGGCGCGCGGTCCGCGGTGCTGCCGGTCGTCGGCCGGGTCGCGAGCACCGACACGCTGCTCGGCCGCGACGGGTTCGTGGCGGGCAAGACCGGGTCGACCAGCGCCGCAGGGGGCTGCCTCGCCTTCCGCGTGGTGCGCGGCCGGGAGGTCCTCGACGGCGTCGTCCTCGGGCAGCACGGTGGGCGCCTGGTCGACGCCGGGCTCGCCGCGGCGCAGGACCTGGCTGACCAGGTGCTCGGTCCGGCCTGAGCGGTGTGTCCCCGGCGCGGGCGCGGGCGCGGGCCGGTGGGTGCACCACCCCGCGGGGCGCTCCCGGCAGCCGCTGCGGCACGATCTGGTCCATGGCGACCCTCGTGCTGCTCCGCCACGGCGAGAGCGAGTGGAACAAGAAGAACCTGTTCACCGGCTGGGTCGACGTCGACCTCACCGAGGTCGGCGAGGAGCAGGCGCGGCTCGGCGGCCGGCTGCTGAAGGAGTCGGGCGTGCTCCCGACCGTCGTCCACACGTCGCTCATGACCCGCGCGATCCGGACCGCGAACCTCGCGCTGGAGGCCAGCTCGCGCAACTGGCTGCCCGTGAAGCGGCACTGGCGGCTCAACGAGCGCCACTACGGCGACCTGCAGGGCAAGGACAAGAAGGCCGTCCGCGACCAGTACGGCGAGGAGCAGTTCATGCTCTGGCGCCGCAGCTACGACGTCCCGCCGCCCCCGATCGACCCCGCGAACGAGTACGACGTCAGGACCGACGAGCGCTACGCGCTGCTCGCCCGCGACCTCGTCCCTCGCACCGAGTGCCTGCAGGACGTCGTGCAGCGGCTGCTGCCCTACTGGTACGACGCGATCGTCCCGGACCTGCGGGCCGGCGAGACCGTCCTGGTCGCCGCCCACGGCAACTCGCTGCGCGCCCTGGTCATGCACCTGGACGGCCTCAGCCGCGAGGAGGTCGTCGGGCTCAACATCCCCACCGGGCAGCCGCTGCGCTACGACCTCGACGACGACAGCCTCACCCCGACCGTCCCCGGCGGCACCTACCTCGACCCCGAGGCGGCCGCGGCGGCCGCCGCCGCGGTGGCCGCGCAGGGCCACTAGAGCGGGTGGCCAAGCCCAAGCGCCCCGACTACGTCGCACCGTCGGTCCGCACGAAGGAGCGGCGACCGGCTGTGCCCGCCGTCGCGGAGCCCGAGCCGCTGCCGTCCTACTTCCCGCCGGGCACGCTGCGCCGGGTGCTCGTCGGCGGCCTGGTCGGCGCACTCGCCCTCGGCGGGCTGGCCACGGCGGTGCTGCTCAAGCAGCGCAGCAGCCGCTCGCTGGCGCAGGACCTGACCTCCGGCTCCTGCACGACCGACACCCGCTCCGACGCCGTCCGCAGCGCCAGGCACGTCAAGGACCCGGTCTACCGGGTCGACCCGCCGGCCGGCGGCAGCCACACGCTGGAGGTCGCCAAGGCAGGGACCTACGCCGGCGCGGCCGTCCCCCCGGACGGCCAGCTCGTCCACGCCCTCGAGCACGGCTACGTCGTGCTCTGGCACCGCCCGGGCGTCGGCCTGGCCGACCTCGAGCGGGTCCGGCGACGCCACCCCGAGGACGTCATCGTGGCCGAGCGGGCCTCGCTGCCCGAGCCGGTCGCGGCCACGGCGTGGAAGAGCCGCCTGCTCTGCCAGCAGGTCGAGCCGCTGGCGCTCGAGCGGTTCACGGAGGCGCGCATCGGCCAGGGCCCGGAGGACCTGCCGAGGGGCTAGTCACGACGGGGGGTCCCGCCCGGCAACCCTCGACCGGCCCGTCCCCGCGCCGATGCAGACAGGGTGCGTCGCGCTCTGCTCCCCGCCCTGGTCCTGCTCTCCCTCTCCCTCGGCGGCATGCCTGCCCTCGCCGAGCCGGTCCCGGCTGTCCCGGCCCCGGGCGACGCCGTCGTGGTCACCGCCGCGGTCCGCACCCCGGACGGTGGCCTGGTCTTCCGCTCCCGCCCCGCGTCCTCCGCCGCGCGCGGGGAGGCCCTGGCCGACCGCTGGGACGACGACCGCGGGGTCGTCGCCGCCGACGTCGGGCACCGGGTGACCGCGGCCGCCGTCGACCGGTACCGGCCCCTGCAGTGGGGCCTCGACACGCTGCACGCCGAGCAGAGCTGGACCACCGCCACGGGGACCGGCGTCGTCGTGGCCGTCGTCGACACCGGCGTGCAGGGCGACCACCCCGACCTCGTCGGCCAGGTCCTGCCGCCGATCGACCTCGTCGAGCCGTCCGCCACCCGGACCGTCAGCATCGACCCGAACGGGCACGGCACCCACGTCGCGGGCATCGTCGCCGCCGCCACCGGCAACGGGATCGGCGTCGCCGGCCTCGCCCCGGGCGCGCGCGTGCTGCCGGTCCGCGTCCTCGACGCCGACGGGTCCGGCTACGACGACGACGTCGCCGAGGGCGTCGTGCGCGCCGTCGACGCCGGCGCCCAGGTCGTCAACCTGTCGCTCGGCGGCCCGGAGCAGAGCGACCTGCTCGAGGCCGCCGTCCAGTACGCGCTCGCTCACGGCGTCGTCGTCGTGTCGGCGGCGGGCAACGAGGGGCTCACCGGCAGCCCGGTCGAGTACCCGGCCGCGACCCCGGGCGTCCTCGCCGTCGGGGCGACCGACTCCGCCGACCAGCTCGCCTCGTTCTCCTCGACGGGCAGCTTCGTCGACCTGGTGGCCCCGGGCGTCTCCATCGCCTCGACCGGCAACGGCGGCCAGTACTGGTACCTCGACGGCACGTCGATGGCCGCCCCGTTCGTCTCCGCCTCCGCCGCCCTGCTGCTGAGCGCCCACGTGCCCGCGGCGCAGGTCGCGCAGCGGCTGCAGGAGACCGCCCGCGACCTCGGCGCCCCCGGCCGCGACGACCGGTTCGGGTCCGGACTGGTCGACGTCGTCGCCGCCCTGCGTCCGGTCCCCGCGACGACGGCCCCGGCCGTCCTGGCGCCCGTGTCTGCTCCGGTGAGCGTGCCGGGGACGAGCCCGGTGGCGGCTCCGGTCTCCGCACCCGTCCTGCCGCCGGCGCCCAGGTCGTCAACCTGTCGCTCGGCGGCCCGGAGCAGAGCGACCTGC
>JAOPWW010000378.1 GCA_025965495.1 Frankiales bacterium | reverse complement strand
GAGGCGACGGCGGTCGTCGGGCCGTCGGTCGTCCAGCTCGCGGTCGTCGGGCCGTCGGTCGTCCAGCTCGCGGCCATCCAGCTCGCGGCCGTCCTGCTCGCGGTCGTCGAGGTGCCTCTCGTCGAGGCCCGGTCCCACGGTCCCTGCCACCCGGCGTCGCGGTCGCCCGACGGCGCCCGGGCCGGGCCGGTGAGCCTGTCCGCTATGCTTCTCCGGTCCCCGACGGCTGGTCGGCGCAGGCACGCCGCGGTTCTCCGGGGCGGGTCCTCATCGTCCAGCGGCCCAGGACTCCACCCTTTCAAGGTGGCTACGCGGGTTCGAATCCCGTTGGGGGCACGACCAGCACGGCAGTCCAGGGCGACAGCGGCCCGGGACGACGGCAAGACAGCACGGCAAGGTAGACAGACACCACGGCCTGAGCACCATCCAGGCCCCGTAGCGCAGTTGGTTAGCGCGCCGCCCTGTCACGGCGGAGGTCGCGGGTTCGAGTCCCGTCGGGGTCGCAGCACGATCAGCAGGAGAACGAGCACGAGCAGCACCACCAGGTCAGGTAGCTCAGCTGGTAGAGCATGCGCCTGAAAAGCGCAGGGTCGGCGGTTCGATCCCGTCCCTGACCACCCCCTCCGCGCGGCGCCCGGCGGGCCCGCCAGGAGAGCCTCCCGCTCCGGCACGACGGCTCGCGGCCTCGTCCACAGGGAACGCCGGTCGCCCACAGATCGACGTCCCGGGTGCTGCACCTCACGGTCAGACGGGGTAGACCTGTCCTGCCGGCTGATCCACTGGTGCCGGCGGCGGGCCGCAGCGGTCCGTCCTCCCCGAACGGAAGGGCCCTCATGGGTGTCTCGCTGAGCAAGGGCGGCAACGTCTCGCTGTCGAAGGAGGCTCCCGGCCTCACCGCGGTCCTGGTCGGACTCGGCTGGGACGCGCGCTCCACCACCGGCACCGAGTTCGACCTCGACGCCTCCGCGATCCTGTGCAACGCGCAGGGCAAGGTCGTCAGCGACAGCCACTTCGTCTTCTTCAACAACAAGACGAGCCCCGAGGGCAGCGTCGAGCACACCGGCGACAACCTCACGGGCGAGGGCGACGGCGACGACGAGGCGATCAAGGTCGACCTGTCCAAGGTCCCGGCCGAGGTCGACAAGATCGTCTTCCCGGTCTCGATCTACGACGCCGAGGCTCGCAGCCAGAGCTTCGGCCAGGTCCGCAACGCGTTCATCCGCGTCGTCAACCAGGCCGGCGGCGCGGAGATCACGCGCTACGACCTGTCCGAGGACGCCTCCACCGAGACCGCCATGGTCTTCGGGGAGCTGTACCGCAACGGTGCCGACTGGAAGTTCCGGGCCGTCGGCCAGGGCTACGCCACGGGCCTGCGCGGCATCGCGCAGGACTTCGGCGTCAACGTCGGCTAGCAGCTCGCGCACCACGGCGGCGGGGTCCTCCGGGCCCCGCCGCTGCCCTTCCTGCTCGCCCGCCCCGCCTGGAGGTACTCCCGTGGTCGACTACGTCAAGCGCCCCAGCACGCCCCCGGCCGCCCCCGCGGGCGCGTCCGCCGCCCCGGTGAGCCTGTCGAAGGTGACGCTGACCAAGGCGGCCCCGACCGTCTCCCTGGCCAAGGGCTCCGGCGGGCAGATGCGTGTCCACCTCGCCTGGAACGCCAAGCCGGCCGGCGCGGGCGGCGGCGGCTTCCTCAAGAAGCTGACCGGCGGCGACCGCGGCATCGACCTCGACCTCGGGGCGCTGTTCGAGCTGCGGGACGGCACCAAGGGCGTGGTCCAGGCCCTCGGGGGGGCCTTCGGCGCCCTCGACCGCCCGCCCTACGTCCTGCTCGACGGCGACGACCGCACCGGCGGGGGCGGCGAGAACCTCACGGTCAACCTCGACAAGCTGTCCGAGATCCGCCGGGTCCTGCTGTTCGCCTTCATCTACGACGGCGTCCCGAGCTGGGACAAGGCCGACGGCGTCGTCACGCTTGTCCCGCAGGGCGGGGCGCCGCTCGAGATCCGGCTCGACGAGCACGGCGGCAGCCGCATGTGCGCGCTCGCGCTGCTGGAGAACACGGGCGGCACCCTCAACGTCCGACGCGAGGTCCGGTACATCGACGGGGCCCAGGACAAGCTCGACCAGGCGTACGGCTGGGGCATGGACTGGACGCCCGGCCGCAAGTAGCACGACACCCGCCGGCTGCCGGGACGACGCCCGCCGGCCATCCCCGTCCCGGACGCTGACCCGACACCTCAGCCCGGAGGCCCGCACACCGCCTGCTCGCCCGACCCCGGAGGTGCCCGTGACCACCACCCTGTCCAAGGGCGCCAACGCCCCCCTCGGGACCGCGCGCGTCCTCGTCACCCTGTCCTGGCAGGGCAGGAGCGGCGTCGACGCCGACTGCAGCGCCCTCCTGCTCGCGGCCGCCACCGGCAAGGTCCGCTCCGACGCCGACTTCGTCTTCTACAACCAGCCCACCGGCGCGGGCGGTGCGGTCGCGCACGCCGGCAAGACCTCCGGGACCACCACCACCGACAGCGTCCGCGTCGACACCTCCCGCCTCCCGGCCGACGTCGACCGGGTCGTGGTGGCTGCGAGCGCCGACGGCGGCACGTTCGGGCAGCTCGGCGCGCTGTCGGTCACCGTCGCGGAGGACGGGGGCGCCCCCCTGGTCCGCTACGACATCGCCGACGCCAGCACCGAGACGGCGCTGGTCTTCGTCGAGCTCTACCTGCGGGGCGGCGCGTGGAAGGTGCGTGCCGTCGGCCAGGGCTACGACACCGGCCTGGCCGGCCTCGCGACCGACTTCGGGGTGACCGTCGACGACGAGCCCGCGCCCAGCCCGACCACGCCCGCCACCACCTCGCCCGCCACGACGACGCCCGACACGACGCCGCCCGCCCGCGGCCTGGCGGGCCCAGCCCCCGTCCCCTCCCGAGGGCTGACCCCTCCGCGCGCCCCGGCCGCCACCCCTGCCCCCACTCCGGCTGCCCCGGTCAGCCTCGAGAAGCGGCGCCTGGTCGACCTCGAGAAGAAGCTCTCGACCCAGGCGCCGGCGATGCTCAGCCTGGTCAAGACGGCCGGGGTCTCGCTCACCAAGCGCGGGCTCGGCGAGCACACCGCCCGGGTCGCGCTCTGCCTGGACATCTCGGCGTCCATGGCCGGCCTGTACCGCCGTGGCGCGGTGCAGCGGCTGGCCGAACGCGTGCTCGCCCTGGCGCTGCGCTTCGACGACGACGGCGCCGTCGACGTCTTCCTGTTCGGCCGCGAGGGCTACACCGCCCCGGCGATGACCCTCGAGAACAGCCCCACCTTCCTGGACCGCGCCCTGCGCGCCTACCCGCTCGAGGGCGCGACCTTCTACGGCAAGGCCGTGCGCCTCGTGCGCGAGCACTACTTCGGCGACGCCGTCGCGCGCCGCGAGCCCCTGCGCGAGCAGCTCCCGGTCTACGTCATGTTCCTCACCGACGGGGAGCCCAACGACCGCAAGGACGCCGAGGCGCAGGTGCGCGAGGCGGCGCTCGAGCCGGTCTTCTGGCAGTTCATGGGCATCGGGAAGCGCTTCCCGTTCCTGGAGAAGCTCGACGACCTGCGCGGCCGGTACGTCGACAACGCCGACTTCTTCTCCGTCACCGAGGACGAGCTGCTCGGTCGGAGCCCCCTGCCCGACGACGCCCTGTTCGACCGGCTCATGCAGGAGTACCCCGCCTGGCTCCCGCAGGCGCGGCAGAAGGGTCTGCTCGCATGATCCACTTCCAGCACCTGTCCGACGCGCAGCGCGACGGCCTGTTCGCCGTCCCTCCGCAGCCCTTCAGCCGCGCGTCCGGACGGGACGTGCTGGCCCTGGCCCTCGGCGCCACCCTCTACAGCCCCGGCACCCGGCCCGGCCTGGCGGCCGACGCCCGTCGCGCCGCCTCCATCGGCGCGACCAGCACCGTGTGGTGCCTCGAGGACGCGATCGCCCACGCCGACGTCCCCGCGGCCCAGGCCAACGTCGTCGCCCAGCTCGCGCAGCTGGCCGCCGACGACGACGGCCTGCCCCTGCTGTTCGTGCGGGTGAGGACGCCGGAGCAGCTGCTCGAGGTGGTGCAGGCGTCAGGTGCCTCGGTCCGCCGCTTGACCGGCTTCGTCCTCCCCAAGTTCGCCCCCGGCGAGGGCGGCGAGGCCTGGATGGCCGCGCTGCACGACGCCTCCGAGCACGCCGGCCAGCAGGTCTACGGCATGCCCGTGCTCGAGCACGAGGACCTCGCGTGGACCGAGACCCGGGGCGCCCACCTCGCCGGGATCCGCGCCCTGCTCGGCGCCCACCGCGAGCAGGTCCTGGCCGTGCGGGTCGGGGGGACCGACCTGTGCGGGCTGTTCGGGCTGCGCCGCGACAGCGACACCACCATCTGGGAGGTCGCCGTCGTCCGGGACATGCTCGCCGACGTCCTCAACGTCTTCGCGCGCCGGGGCGAGCACCTCGTCAGCGGACCCGTCTGGGAGCACTTCGCCAGCCCCGAGCGGCTGTTCCGCACGCGCCTGCGCAGCACCCCCTGGGAGCGCCACCGGGTCGAGCGGATGCGCGACCGGCTCGTCCGCGACGACGTCGACGAGCTGCTGCGCGAGGTCGTCGCCGACCGGGCCAACGGCTTCACCGGCAAGACCGTCATCCACCCCACGCACGTGTCGGTCGTCAACGCGCTCCACGCCGTCACCCGCGAGGAGTACGACGACGCCCTCACCGTCCTCGCGGCCCGGCAGAGCGGCGGGGTCGTGCGCAGCCCGGCCGGCGGAAAGATGAACGAGATCGGGCCGCACGCCCTGTGGGCCGAGCAGGTCGCGGCGCGCGCGTCCGTCTACGGCGTGCTGGCGGCCGGCGACGGCGTCGTGGAGCTGCTCGACGCCGGGTGGCGCGCGGCCCAGGCGGCGTACGGCTCCGTGACGCAGCGCGCGTGACCCCGTCGCACGCCGTCGACCC
>JAOPWW010000371.1 GCA_025965495.1 Frankiales bacterium | reverse complement strand
ACGGCCTGGCGGGCCTGGACCTGCCGGGCGAGCTCGCCGAGCGCGGCCGGGTCGTCGTCCTCGTCCCAGACGAGCTGCCCGTCCACGAGCGGCCGGTCAGGAGCGACGGGGTCGAGCAGGGTGCCGGTGGGGGGCGGGGTCCGGGGCGGGACGGGCAGGCCGTGCGCCGCGGCCCAGACGGCGGGCGGGTCGTCGCGGTCGCCCCCGTACAGCAGCCGTCCGACGGCGGCGAGGTCCCAGCAGGCCCGAGGCCGGGTCCCGTGGGCGACCAGGCGCGCCCCGGTCGTGGCGGATCGCCACCACAGCAGGCGCGCGCCCTCCAGGTCCCCCGAGGTGCCAGGGCGCCCGTCGACGACGAGGCCGCCGAGGCCAGCGACGACGGCGGTCAGGGGCGGGGGCACCGGTCCAGCCTGGCCGACGCCGAGCGGTCCTCGGTCGCCGGGCGGATCGCCCGTGCCGGGGTCCGGGCGATCCGCCGTGGACCACTCGGTCGAGGCTCGGGGGCAGATCGCCCGTGCTGGGGTCCGGGCGATCCGCCGTGGATCACCAGTCCGCGGCTCGGGGGCAGATCGCCCGTGCTCGGGTCCGGCCGGACTGCCGTGGATCACCGGGTCGCGGCTCGGGGGCAGATCGCCCGTGCTCCGACACGGGCGATCCGCCGTGGATCACCGGCTGCTGGACCCCGCCCGACCGTCCGCCCCGCCAGCCGCCCCCGCACCTCGCGGGCACAGCCACGCCCCGCTGACCTCCAGCCACAACCCCGTCCCGGACCACCTGCCCAGGGGGGCCAGCCGCTTCTCCCACCCCGGCACCGCCTGGGCCGCGAGCCAGCCGTCGAGCACGAGCGGCCGGGGCCGGCCCAGCAGGGGCAGCAGCGAGGCCGCGCTGAACGGGCCGAGCCCTGGCAGGGCGCGCACCCGGGCCTGCACCTCGTCGTCGGGGAGCTCGCGCCAAAGCTCGGGGTCGACCTCGCCGTCGGCGACCGCCCGGGCGAGCGCGCGCAGGTGCGCTGCCCGGTAGCCGCCGGGGAGCTCGGGCCGGCGGGCGACGTCGTCGGGGGTGGGGAAGGGACCGTCGCCGACCAGGCGGGCGACGGCGGCCCGGGCGCTGCGGAACGACGTCCGGGTCGCCAGCAGCAGCCCCACGAGGTCCTCCCACACGGTCGGGGCGCGCAGCACCCGGCCGGCCCCGGCCTCGGGCACCCACGCCAGCGACGGCACCCGCCGGCAGCCGTCGTGGAGCTCGGTGACGTCGTCGTCGAGGCCGAGCACCCGCCGCACGAGGTCGCCCGGGTCGGCGACGTCGCCCTCCCAGGTGACCGTCAGGGCGCTGTCGACGCGCACCACGCCGCCCGGCACCCGCCGGGCGAGGCGCTCCCCGTCGTACGACGACGGCGGCAGGGCGACCCCGCCACCGGACCGGGCCGTGGCGTCGAGGGTGAACCCGGCCGGGCGGTCGAGACGCAGCGAGCCCGTGACCGGGCCCGGCGGGGGGACGTCGCCGTAGGGCGGGGGACCGGCGAGCAGGGCGGCGACCTGCGCACCCACGGTCAGCCCTCCGCCGCCGGGCCCAGCAGCGCGTCGAGCCGGACCGCGAGGGCGACGTCGAGGTCGGTGACGGCGTCCCGCACGTGGGTCCACAGGACCAGTCGGGTGCGGCCGTCCGGGAGCTCCTCGAGCACGGGGTGGTGGTCGAGCGCGTCGGCGAGCGCGGCGACGTCGGCGCGCAGGGCGGCGTCGAGGGTGGCGGTGCGGCGGATCCGGGACGTGTCCCCGCTCCAGGCGGGCAGGGTGTCGAGGGCCTCGACGAGCTGGGCGGGGGTCAGGGGCGTGCGCACCGCCCGAGTGTGCGGCAGTCTGCGGCGCATGGACGGTCCGGCGCAGCGGCGCGGCGTGGTGGGGGCGGCCCTGCTGCGCGACGGCCGGGTGCTGGCCAGCCGGCGCACCGGTCCGCCGTCGCTGGCCGGCCTGTGGGAGTTCCCCGGCGGCAAGGTCGAGCCGGGCGAGACCGACGTCGAGGCGCTGGTCCGGGAGCTGCGCGAGGAGCTGGGCGTCGAGGCCGTCGTCGGGGCGCGGCTCGGGGGCGACGTCCCGGTGGGCGACGCGCTGGTGCTGCGCGTCTACCTGTGCACGGCCGTGGGGGAGCCCGCGCTGGTCGACCACGACGCCCACCGCTGGCTCGAGGCGGCCGAGCTCGACGACGTGCCGTGGATCCCCGTCGACGCCCCGCTCGTCGAGGCCCTCCGCCCCCTGCTCTAGCGGGGCCGGCGGCTCAGCACGCCCTTGCGGGCCTTGTGCGCCTGCTCGTAGCGCAGGACGCGGTCGACCTGGGCCTCGTCGAGGTCGCGCAGGGCGGCCTGCACCTGGTGGACCGTGAGGTCGTCGTAGCCGGGCAGCGGCTCGCGGGCGGCCTGCCCGGCCTCCTTCGCCGCCGGCGGGTTGGCCACGAACTGGCTGCTCGCGGCGGTCTTCGCGCGGTCGGTCGCCGCCTTCTCGGCGTCGGTCAGCCGGTCCCACGCCTCCTTCGGCAGGTACCGGTGGGTGGTGTCGCCGTCGCGCGCGTCGGCGGACCCGTCGGCGGTCTGCCACTCCTCCCGGGTCCAGCTGTCGAGGTGCTTCGCGGCCTCGCTCTCGTGCTCCTTGTCCCCGGTGTAGCCGCCGCCGCGGTCGGCGTAGAGGCGGGCGACGAGCTGCGCCTTGCGCGCGCTCCACTGCCCGGGACGGCCGCCCTTGTCCCCGGCGAGGACCTCCGCCTTGACCTGCTCGCGCAGCGTCGGGTCGGTGTACTGCGACACGTCGGTCATGCGTCGGGAATGCCCCGGGCGCCCGATCCGTAGTCTCTGGTGAGCCTGAGCACCGCTCGGCGACCTTCCCCTGCCTGAGCTGGAGTTCCCGCATGCCCACCCGTGACGACATCCGCAACGTG
>JAOPWW010000358.1 GCA_025965495.1 Frankiales bacterium | reverse complement strand
ACGACCCAGCCGCGCTCGAGCCGGCCGAGCACCAGGGGGCGGACGCCGTGCGGGTCGCGCGCGGCGAACAGGGTGTGCTCGTCCATGAAGACCAGCGAGAACGCGCCGCGCAGCGTCGGCAGCAGCTCCATCGCGGCGGCGTCCATCGCGGTGTCGGCACTGGCCAGCAGCGCCGTCACGAGGTCGCTGTCGGTCGTGGAGCCGTAGGACTCGATCTTGGGCTCGATGGCCGCGACCCGGCGGGCCAGCTCGCTGGTGTTGGTGAGGTTGCCGTTGTGGCCGAGCGCGAGGCTGCCGCCGCCGGGCAGGGTGCGGAAGCTGGGCTGGGCGTTCTCCCAGGTGCACGAGCCGGTGGTCGAGTACCTGCAGTGGCCGATGGCGAGGTGGCCCTGCAGGCCGGCGAGCGTCGGCTCGTCGAAGACCTGCGGCACCAGGCCGAGCTCCTTGTAGACGAGCATCCCGCTGCCGTCGGACACGGCCATCCCGGCCGCCTCCTGGCCGCGGTGCTGCAGCGCGTAGAGGCCGTAGTACGTCAGCTTCGAGACGTCCTCGCCGGGCGCCCAGACGCCGAAGACGCCGCACTCCTCGCCGACGGCGCTCTCGTCGTCGTCGGGCAGTCGTCCCGGGTCGCGCAGGTGGTCGCTCCGGCCGTCGACGGGCACGCGGGGGACTCCTCAAGACGGACGGGGGGAAGGCGCCCTGAGTCTACCGAGCCGGCCCGACCCACCGGGCCGGGAACGCCGCGAGGGCGGTCGCAGCAGTCGCTGCGGCCGCCCTCGCGGGTGGTGGAGGTGCTACTTGCTGGCGCCGGTCGGCGTGTACGGCGCCGGCCGGACGGTGCCCAGCGTCTGCAGGAACTGGTCGCTCGCGGGCGTCCCGACGCCGGTCGCCGTGTCGTAGCCCGGACCGGAGCGCAGGCTCTGGTTCGGCGACTCGAGGGTGCGCAGGCTGTACGTCCGGCCGTTCGCACCGCTCTCGCTGTCGACGAAGTTGACGCGGAAGACCTTCGGCGTCTCGCCCTTGGCGTCCTTCACAGTCGTGGCGTCCACGTCGTACAGCGTCGGCTTGGCGGTGCTGTAGGCGGCGTAGATGCGCGGGTTCAGGAACCCGAGGTCCTTGCCGGCGCGCTGGTTCGCGACGGCGGCCATGCCGGCCATGAGCGGCGCGCTCAGCGAGGTGCCGCCGATGCGGTACTCGTCGTAGTACGTGCCGTCCGTGAACGACTGGGTCTGCCCGACCCGGAAGCCGGTGTTCGGGTCAGCGACCGCGCTGATGTCCGGGACGGCCCGACCCTGCGTGCCGTCGATCGGCGAGGTGTTGGGCTGGACGACCTTGTCCGTGATGCCCTGCTGGTAGCTGGGCTGCGGGAAGACGCGGCTGATGCCACCGCCGCCACCGGCCTGGAACGCGCCCGCACCGATCGTGCCGTCGAAGGCGTACGAGGTCGCGTCGATCGTCGTGCTCGGGTCAGGGGTCAGCGTGCCCTTGGCCGGCGCGAGCTCGGTCTGCCAGCCGACCTCGAACTGCCGGGTCCAGCCGGGCTGGTTGACCTCGTTCTTCGGGTCGTCGATGCCGTACAGGCCGCCGTTGCTGGCAGTGGACCGCGCCGGTGGGGCGTCAGCGGTCTTGCCGCTCGAGAAGACCGAGCCGCCCGCGCCCTTGACGATCGCGGCCGAGGTGCCACCGACGGCGGTCACGTTCGGGCTGTCGGCGTAGAAGTCGACCGACTCGTTGCCCTTGCCGAAGTCGATGGCGTCGTCACCGTCGTCACCGCTGGAGACGAAGACGCCGATGCCGGTGGCGACGGCCTGCTGGAAGGTGCCGTCGAGGCTGTTGATGAACCCGCGCGGGACGGCCTCGCCGCCGAAGCCGTAGCTGATCGAGATGATCGGCGCGAGGTGCTTGTCGACGATCTTGTTGATGCTCGCGTCGAAGTCCTGGTTGGCGTTCGAGGACGCGACGTACAGCAGCTTCGCGGCCGGGGCGGTGGTGTGGATGGCCTCGGCGTCGAGGGTCTCCTCGCCGTAGAAGTCCCCCGGGACCTGCCTCGGGGTGTCCGGGTGCCGGAAGACGCCGGGCGCGACGACCTGGGAGATGGACGGGTCCGGGAGGTTGTGCAGGCGGCTGTAGGTGGTCACGTCCTGCACGAGGGTCGGGCTCGCGGTGGCGCCGACGAAGGCGACGGTCTGACCCGCACCCGTGTCCAGGGCCGGGTCGTCGAGCCCGTACAGGCCGCGGACCTGCGCGGGCGTGTAGCCGCACGGGGCGATCGGCTCGACCCGCTTGTCGCCGAGCGTGACCGTCTTCTGGCCGTAGTAGGTCGAGCACGGGGTGCCGACCCGGAACCCGACGCCCGGGGCGCCGTGGACCTGCGACGGCGACGTCTCCTTGGCGCCCTCGTCGCCCTTGCGGGCGGCCGCGACGATGAGGTCGGCGCTGTCGTCGAGGCCGACGACGGCGCTCACGACGCCGGCCAGCTCGCTCGGGACGCTGGGCACGGACTCGGCGGCGCGCAGGGTGCGGCCGTACGCCGAGTAGAGGCCCAGCTGGGTCCCGAAGGCGGCCTCTGCCTGCGCCACGGTGCCCTCGACGGACACGTAGTGGCCGTTGTCGGGGGTCTCGGCGATCGAGAAGCCGGCGTCGCGCAGCCACTTCTGGACCGCGCTGACGTCCTGCTGCGACGGGGCGTACTGCGCGCGGAACTGCTGGGGGCTGAGGAACTTGCCGTAGGAGGGGCTGCCCGGCGTGCTGACCGCCTTGGCCGTGGCCGCGAGGCCCGCGGCGTCGCGCCAGGGGAGGTAGACGCGGGCGTGGACGACGTCGCTGTCGGCGGCGTCGCCGCGCAGGGCCTTCGCCTGCGCCCACGAGGGCTGGCTGCTGGTGAGGGCGCTGCGCGGCGAGGCCGCGGCGGCGCCGGTGGTGCCGAGGGTCGCGGCGGTCGCCACGGCCAGAGCGACGGCGGTTCCGGCCGTCGTGAGGCGTCCTGCTGTTCGCACGGAGGTCCTGCTCTCGTCCGCCGGCCCGTCGTGCCTGGGCGAGCCGGATCGCACGACCTCATCACGCGTCGTGCGGAACGGACAAGTCCTCCCGTTCGCGACTAGTTGACCGCGCGCTCCCGGCCCTCCCAGTACGGCGCCCGGAGCTCGCGCTTGAGCACCTTCATCGCCCCCGACAGCGGCAGCGGGTCGGCCCGGAACGACACGGACTTGGGCACCTTGTAGCCGGCGATGAGCCCCTTGGCGTGCTCGACCAGCTCCACGTCCGTCACCTCCACCCCCGGCTTCAGCACGACCACGGCGTGGACGGCCTCGCCGTAGAGGTCGTGCGGGACACCGATGACGGCGACCTGGGCGACGGCGGGGTGCGCGGCGAGCACCTGCTCCACCTCGGTCGAGTACACGTTCTCGCCGCCGCTGACGATCATGTCCTTGGTGCGGTCGACGAGGTACAGGTAGCCCTCGTCGTCGAGGTAGCCTGCGTCGCCGGAGCGGTACCAGCCGCCGCGGAAGGCCTCGGCCGTCTCCTCGGGCCGGCGCCAGTACTCGCGCATGAACTGCCCGCCCTGGACGCAGACCTCGCCGACCTCACCGGGCGGCAGGGCGACGTCGTCCTCGGACCGGATCGTGACGACGGTGCCCTGCACGGGCCGGCCGGCGGAGGCGAGCTTCTCCTCGCGCGCGTGGTCCTCGGGCAGCAGGCAGCTGACCAGGGCGGCGCTCTCGGTCATGCCGTAGCCCTGGAAGAGCTGCAGGTGGGGGAGGTCGGTGCGCAGCCGCTCGAGCACAGGCCGCGGCATGGGCGAGGCGCCGTAGGTGAGCCGGGTCAGCGAGGACATCCGCGCCGGCGTGTAGTCGGGGTGCGCGAAGGTCATGGCCAGCATCGTCGGGACCATGATCGTGTTGGTGCACGCGTGCGTCTCACAGGCCGCCATGACGCCGGCCGGGTCGAACACCGGGACGGTCACGAGCTGCCCGCCGGTGGTCGGCATGGCGATGAGCGCGCCCATGGAGGCCGCGTGGAACATCGGGACCTGCACGAGGTAGCGGTCGTCGCGCTCGACCCGCACGGTCATCCCGATGTGGTACGCCGTGAGCATCAGGTTGCGCTGCGTGAGCAGCACGCCCTTGGGCAGCCCGGTGGTGCCGCCGGTGTACATGAGCAGCCCGGCGTCCTCCTCCTCGGGCTCCGCCGGGAGCCGCTCCTCGCCGGCGGCGAGCAGGTCCTCGTAGCGGGCGTCGCACGGCACGTCGCCCTCGCCGATCAGCACCACCTGGGTGACGCCGGCCGCCTCGCGCACGCCGTCGATGACGCCCGCGAACCAGGCGTCGACGAACACGACCTTCGTCGCCGAGTCGGACAGCACGTGACTCAGCTCGCGCGGGGCGAAGCGCAGGTTCAGGGGGTTGACGACGGCGGCCCCGAGCAGGCCCGCGTGGTAGATCTCCTCGTAGGCCCCGCTGTTGAGCGCCATGACCGCCACCCGGTCGCCGGGCTGGACCCCGAGCTGCGTGCGCAGCGCGTCGGCGAGCTTCAGCACCCGGGACGCGTGCTCGCCGTAGGTCGTCGTGGTGCCGCTGCCGGTGTCGGTGAGGAAGGGCTGGGCGGCGAACCGGCTCACGGCCGGCAGCAGCTGCCGGGTCCAGACGAGCTCCTTCAACGGGTGCCTCCTGTGGCTCGGGTCACAGCGGCAACCTACGGCTCGCGCTGCCCGCCCGACAGGAACTCCTCCCGCAGGCGCTTCGGCGCCCGGCACAGCCACGCCTCGGTGAGCGCCTCGTCGAGGTCCTCGAACGACGCCCGCTCCGCATACAGGAGCACCATCGGGTGCACGCCGTAGCCCGCGACGGCGAAGAAGACGTCCGGCCGGGAGCTCGTCAGCGCGTCGACGACGCCGGGGTCGGCGGTGCGCAGCCCGAGCGCAGGACCGTCGGGTGCGTCCTCGCCGAGGGCCTCCCGCTCGCCGCGACGCAGGTGCCGCTCCCAGGCGTAGGCCTTGGGGCCGACGCGCCACGACGTGGACCGGTCGTCGACCTGCTCGACGGTCCCCGGCAGGTCGCGCGCGACCCGGCGCACGTCGTCCCAGGTCGCCACCTCAGACGCTCGTCGGCCTGGCCCGCTCGACGGCGTCCGCGAGCATCCCCTGCCCGTCCCTGCGGAGCCCGGCCACGATCCCGTCGAGGTCGCCGGTCCGGTTCTGGCTGAGCTTGGCCTTGGCGACGACCCGGGTCACGACCAGCTCGACGGCCACGATCGCCCGCAGCTGGCCCTCGACGAACGGCCGCGGGGCGTCGTCGACCGACCAGGGCTCGTCCCGGCCGGCCTCGAAGGCCTCCGTCAGCCGCCGCACGACGTGCTCGACCCGGTCGGGGTCGTCGTGCACCACGAGGGTCCCGTAGACGTGCGCCGTCAGGTAGTCCCAGGTCGGCACCACGCGCCCGTGCTCTGCCTTGGCCGCGTACCAGGACGGCGTGACGTAGCCCTGCGGCCCGTGCAGCACCACCATCGCCTCCCCGACCACCGGCTCGCTCCACTGCGGGTTGGCCCGCGCCAGGTGCGCCAGCAGGACGCCGTCCTCCGCGACGAACGGCACCGGCGTGCACAGCAGCCCCGACGGCGTCGCCGTGACGAGGTCGCCCAGTCCCGGCTCGAGCAGCCCGGCGAGCTGGGCCTCGTCGGCGGTGAAGTGAGCGGGCACGTGCACGCGGCCACGCTCTCACG
>JAOPWW010000462.1 GCA_025965495.1 Frankiales bacterium | reverse complement strand
CGTCTCGGCCGCCTCGACGACGACAGCACCGACGACCGTCGCCCGGGTGTCGACAGCGCCGGCGACAGCACCCACGCCGGCCCCGGCAGTGGACGACGAGACCGCCTCCGTCCTGCCGCAGGACGAGGCCGCACCCGTCACCCCGGCCTCCGTCGCGGCACCCGCGCCGGTCGTCCCGCTCCGGTCCCTGCTGCGCCCCCGGCTGCGCCGCGTGGACCTCGCCGTCGCCGCCCTGCTCGGCCTGCTGGGGTTCGGTGTCGCGGTGCAGGTGCGCTCCACCCAGGGGGACGGTCTGCTCGCGTCGGCCCGCCAGGAGGACCTGGTGCGGATCCTCGACGACCTGTCCAACCGCAGCGACCGCCTGCGCACCGAGGTCGGCGAGCTGCAGGCGGCCCGGGAGCGGCTCACCACCGGCACGGACCGCGACCAGGCGGCGCTCGAGGAGGCCCGGCGCCGCAGCCAGGTGCTCGGCGTCCTGGCCGGGACGGTGCCGGCCGAGGGGCAGGGCATCGTCCTGACCCTCGACGACCCGACCGGTGAGGTCGGCGCCGACGACCTGCTCGACGCTCTCGAGGAGCTGCGCGACGCCGGCGCGGAGGCGGTGCAGGTCGCCGGCGCGCAGGGGACCGGCCCGGTGCGGGTGGTCGCGTCGACGGCGTTCCTGGAGCGCGACGGGGGCGTCGAGGTCGACGGGACGCTCCTGCGCCAGCCGTACGCGTTCACGGTGGTGGGAGACCCGGCGACGCTCGCCGCGGCGCTCGCGATCCCCGGCGGGGTGACCGACAGCGTCGAGCAGCAGGGCGGCTCCGTGACGGTGTCGCGGCGGCCCCGCGTGACGGTGGGCGCCTTGCGACCGCTCGTGCCCCCTCGTTACGCTCGCCCGGCCCCGGGCGCCTCGCCCGGCACAGACTGACCGCTCGTCCGCCGGCCCGCGGACGCACGACCGAGAGGCCCCGGTGAACCCCGACGACCTGCAGTACACCGCCGAGCACGAGTGGATCCGTCTGACGGACGGCACCGCCCGCCTCGGGATCACGGCCTACGCGCAGGAGGCCCTCGGCGACATCGTCTTCGTGACGCTGCCGGCCGTCGGCACGGAGCTCGAGTCCGGCGCGTCCCTCGGCGAGGTCGAGTCGACCAAGAGCGTCTCGGACGTCTACGCCCCGTTCGCCGGCACGGTCACCGCGGTCAACGACGCGCTCGACGGGAACCCCGAGCTCGTCAACTCCGACCCGTTCGGCGAGGGCTGGATGGTCGAGCTGCGCCCGGCCGACGGCGCCGTCGACGGCGCTGCGCTGCTCGACAGGGCCGCCTACGACGCGCTGCTGCCCTAGCTCGACCTCAGGTCGAGGGTCACGGCGACCTGTCTCGACCGGCGGTTGACCCTCTGCGACAGCGGACACTACGTTCACGATCACCGGCAGGACGCCCGGTGAGAGCAGGCAAGACCGAGCGGGAGGCGGGCGACAGACGTGTTCTGCACCCAGTGCGGACAGCAGAACCCTGACGACAGCCGCTTCTGCGCGCGCTGCGGCGCGGCGGTGAGCCGACCCGGCGCGGGCGAGGTCGGGAGCGCGGCGGCCGTCGAGACGACCTCGACGATCTCGCTCGCGGCGCTCGAAGGCGCCCTGGAGAACGAGGGCGCGGCCACTCCGGTGGAGGCGGCGCCGGAGCAGACGTCGGTGGAGTCGCTGCCCCCGGGGAGCGCCCTGCTGGTCGTGAAGCGCGGCCCGAACGCCGGGAGCCGCTTCCTGCTCGACGGCCCGACGACGACGGCCGGACGCCACCCCGAGAGCGACATCTTCCTCGACGACGTCACGGTCTCCCGTCGTCACGCGGAGTTCGTCCGCGAGGGCGGCGGCTACAGCGTCCGTGACGTCGGCAGCCTCAACGGCACCTACCTCAACCGCGAGCGCATCGACGCCGCGCCGCTGGCCGGGGGCGACGAGGTGCAGATCGGCAAGTACCGCCTGGTGTTCCTGGCCGGTCCCCGGACCGGCGAGGGCACCTGACCCGTGACGGCCGTCGAGGGGCTCCCCGCCCGCGCCTTCATGAGCATCGGGGAGGTGCTCGCCCAGCTGCGCCAGGACTTCCCGGACATCACGATCTCCAAGATCCGCTTCCTGGAGGCCGAGGGCCTGGTCGAGCCCGAGCGCACGGCGTCGGGGTACAGCAAGTTCAGCCGTGAGGACGTCGGCCGGCTGCGCTACGTGCTGTCCGCCCAGCGCGACCAGTACCTCCCGCTGCGGGTCATCAAGGAGCACCTCGACGCGATCGACCGCGGGCTCGATCCGCCCGCCGCCGGCGGCTCGGGTCCGCGCGTCCCGCGCGCGCTGGTCGCCGCTGAGGGCCTGCCGACGGCCGACACGTTCCGGGCCGACGTCAGCGAGATCCGGCTGTCGCGGCGCGAGCTCCTGGAGGCCTCGGGCCTGGAGGAGGCACAGCTCGAGCAGCTCGAGCAGTACGGCCTGCTCGGGCCGCGGACCGGCACCAGCCACTACGACGGCGACGCGCTGGTCGTGGCCAAGACGGTCGCCGAGATGTCCCGGTTCGGGATCGAGGCCCGGCACCTGCGCCCGTT
>JAOPWW010000455.1 GCA_025965495.1 Frankiales bacterium | reverse complement strand
CGCGCGGCGAGCAGCTCCGCGACGCCGCCCGGGTCCTGGGGACGGAGGGCGAGCAGGGCGGGGGCGTCGGCCAGCACGGCGTCAGCGACGTCGAGGCCGTCGGAACGAGCGGCGCCCAGCACCCCGGTGGCACCCCGCCGGGCCCAGCCGGCGACGTGCTCCGTGGGCGACGGCGCACCGTCGCGGACCACGCGGGTGCCCGCGCAGGCGACCGCGCCGGTGAGCGGGTCGTGCGGCAGGCCGGGCAGCTCCGGGACCAGGTAGCCGACCGCGGCCAGCACGGTCTGCACGTCGAGCACCTGCTCGGCGCCGTCCTGCTCGACGCCGTCCTGCTCGACCCGGAGGCCCTCGACGCAGGTGGTGCCGAGCACCTCCACGGGACGGGTGCGGGCGTGCACGTGCAGGCGGCGGGGCGCGCCCGTCGAGGGGCGCTGCGACCACTCGCGGAACACCTCGAGCAGGCGGGCGACGGGCTTGGGGTGCTCGCCGTCCGGGAGCAGGGCCGGGCCGACGACGACGTCGACGCCGGGGAGCCGACCGAGCTCGCGCAGCTCCTTGAGCGTGAACCGCACGTCGGCCAGCCCGCGGCGCACGAGCAGGTGCACGTCGGTGACCGGGCTGGTGCGCAGGGCCTCGAGGACCTCGTGCGGCAGGTCGGTCGGCAGCAGCGCCTCGGGGTCGACGAGCAGCAGCCGCGCGACGTCGAGCGCGACGTTGCCGGCGCCGACCACGGCGACCCCCGGGCCGGCCGGGGGACAGGCGGGGGCGTCCGGCTCGCCGCCGTACCAGCGCACGAACGACGCGGCGGGCAGGCTGCCCGGGAGGTCCTCGCCGGGGACGCCGAGGGCGCGCACCGCGGGGGCACCGTGCGCGTGGACGACGACGTCGTACGCCTGGTGCAGCTCCTCCAGCGACACGTCCCGGCCCACCTCGACACCGGCGAGCAGCCGCACGCCGGGGCGCTCGAGGACGGCGTGCAGGACGTTCTCGGCCGACTTGATCGACAGGTGGTCGGGGGCGACGCCGTGGCGCAGCAGCCCGAACGGGACGGGGAGGCGCTCGAGCAGGTCGACGCGGACCGGGCCGTCGTCGAAGGTGAGGGCGTCGGCGGTGTAGACGCCGGCGGGACCGGCCCCGACCACGGCGACCCGGAGCGGCCGCTCGGCTGTCACCGGGGGCCGAACCGCTGGCCGGCGTCCAGGCGCAGGCACTGGCCGTTGAGCATGGGGTTGTCGACGATCGCCAGGGCGAGCTTCGCGTACTCCTCCGGCCGGCCCAGCCGGTGCGGGAACGCCGTCCCCTTCACCAGGGCGTCCTTGCGGTCCTGGGAGATGCCCTTCGTGAGCCCGGTCTCGAACAGGCTGGGCGCGATGGCGAGCACGCGGACGCCGACCGCGCCGAGGTCGCGGGCCATGGTGAGGGCCATCCCCGCGATGCCGGCCTTGGCGGCCGTGTAGGCGACCTGGCCGATCTGGCCCTCGAACGCCGCGATGCTCGAGGTGTTGACGATGACGCCCCGCTCGTCGTCTTCGGGCTCGTTGCGGGCCATGTGCGCGGCCTGCAGCCGGTCGAGGTTGAACGTGGCGACCAGGTTGAGGTCGACGACGCGGCGGAAGACGTCGAGGTCGTGCGGGCCGTCCTTGCCCAGGGTGCGCTGCGCTGCGCCGCCGCCGGCGGTGTTGACCGCGACGTGCAGCCCCCCGAGCGCCTCGACCGCTTCGGCCAGGACCGTCTCGGTGGCGGCGAAGTCCATCACGTCGAGGGCGTGGAACGTGCCCCCGAGGTCGGCCGCCACCTTGGCGCCGTCCGACTCCGGCCGGTCCAGCACGGCGACGCGTGCGCCGCGGGCGGCGAACAGCTCGGCCGTCGCCCGGCCCATCCCCGACGCGCCGCCGACGACGACGGCGGCCTTGCCTGCGATCTCCACGACGGTCTCCGGACGACGGGGGAGGGGGGCCGCCGGACGACGGCCCCCCGGGTCGAGCTGCTGCTCGGGAGCAGGTCCGCGCTACTGCTCGCGGACGAGCGCGCGCACGGCCTTGCGGTCGGTCTTGCCGACGCTCGTGAGCGGCACCTGCGGGACGACCCGCACCTCGCGCGGGTACTTGTACTTCGACAGGTGCTCCTTGCTGTAGGCCACGAGCTCCTCGCCGGTGACCTCGGCGCCGGCCCGCAGCGCGACGAACGCGACGACCTCCTCGCCGTGCGCCTCGTCCGGCCGGCCGACGACCGCCGCCTGGGTGACGTCGGGGTGGGCGAGCAGGACGTCCTCCACGTCGCGGGGGAAGACGTTGAACCCGCCCCGGATGATGAGGTCCTTCTTGCGGTCGACGATGTAGAGGAAGCCGTCCTCGTCGAGCCGGCCGATGTCGCCGGTGTGCAGCCAGCCGTCCACGACGGTGTCGGCGGTCTGCTCCGGCGACTTCCAGTAGCCCTTCATGACGCCCGCGCCGCGGACGCAGACCTCGCCGTCCTGTCCCTGCGGGACCGGCGAGCCGGCGTCGTCGAGGATCGCGACCTCGGCGTGCGGCAGCGGCTTGCCGACGCTGCCGGGCCGGTTCGCGCCGGGGGCGGACGCCGAGATGACGGCGCTGCTCTCGGTGCAGCCGTAGCCCTCGAAGATCTCGACGCCGAGGCGGTCGAGGACCTCCTGGCGCAGCGCCGGCGACAGGGGCGCACCGCCGGAGCCGAAGTACTTCAGCGACGACAGGTCGTGCTGCTCGAGCGGGAGCGCGAGCAGCATGGTGAGCATCGACGGGACGACCGAGCTGCTCTCCAGCCGGTGCTCCTCGACCAGGCGCACCCAGTCCTCGGCGTTGAACCAGCGCTGCAGGACCGACAGCCGCGGCTCCTCGGCGTGCATGCCGCCGATGGTCACGATGAGGCCGTAGGCGTGCGAGAGGGGCAGCGGCAGCAGGCCGCGGGTGGCGGTCATCGCGCGGCTGTTCTCGTGCAGGCCCGAGCCGCTGCTCCACAGGCCGCGGTGGCTGAGCATGACGCCCTTGGACCGACCGGTGGTGCCGCCGGTGTAGAGCAGCGCCGCCATGTCGTCGTCGTCGCGGGGCTCGATCGGCAGCGGGTCGGCCTGCTCCAGGGAGGCGTACGGGGTCGTGCCGGTGCTGCCCTCGGGGGCGTCGCCGACGAGCAGCACCTTCACGCCGAGGCCCTCGGTGGCGCTGGTCAGCAGGGGCAGCAGCTCCGGCGTGACGACGACGGCGGCGGCCTCGCTGTCGACGAGGATGTGGCGCAGCTCGTCCGGGCTGATGAGGAACAGCACCGGAGTCACGACGGCGCCGGCACGCCACACGGCCTGGTAGGTGATGCCGACCTCGGGCGTGTTCATCAT
>JAOPWW010000416.1 GCA_025965495.1 Frankiales bacterium | reverse complement strand
CTGACGGTCGTCGTCGACTGCGCGCAGGGGGCGGCGTCGGCCGTCGCGCCCGAGCTGTACCGGCGCGCCGGTGCGGAGGTCGTCGCGCTGTTCGCCGACGGCGACGGCGCCCACATCAACGAGGGCTGCGGGGCGACCCACCTCGAGGCCCTGCAGGCCGCCGTCGTCGCGCACGGCGCCGACCTCGGCCTGGCTCACGACGGCGACGCCGACCGGTGCCTGGCGGTCGACGCCACCGGGGCCGTCGTCGACGGGGACCGGATCCTCGCGGTCTGCGCCCTCGGGCTGCGCGAGCGCGGGCTGCTGCCGACCGGCACCGTCGTCGCGACCGTCATGAGCAACCTGGGCTTCGTGCAGGCCATGGAGGCGGCCGGCCTGGCCGTCGTGCAGACCGCCGTCGGCGACCGGTACGTGCTGGAGGCGATGCGCGACGGCGGGCACGCCCTCGGCGGCGAGCAGAGCGGGCACGTGGTGTTCGGCGACGTCGCGACCACCGGCGACGGCCTGCTGACCGGGCTCGCCCTGCTGGGGCGGGTCGCCGCCACGGGTCGGACGCTGGCGGACCTCGCGTCCGTCGTCACCGTGCTGCCGCAGGTCCTCGTCAACGTCCGGGCCCAGCGGGAGCGGGCAGGGGCCGACGACGTCCTGGCCGCCGTCGCGCGGGAGGAGGCGGCCCTCGCGGGCACCGGACGGGTCCTGCTGCGGCCCTCGGGCACCGAGCCGGTCGTGCGGGTGATGGTCGAGGCGCCGACCGACGCCCAGGCCCGCGAGGTCGCGGACCGCCTCGCCGCGGTGGTCGGGGCCTAGACCAGCCGGCGGTCGGCGGCCCAGCGGGACAGCTCGCGCCGGTTGCTGAGCTGCAGCTTGCGGAGCACCGACGACACGTGGGTCTCCACGGTCTTGCCCGCGATGAACAGCTCCCCGGCGACCTCCTTGTAGGTGTAGCCGCGGGCGATCAGGCGCAGGACGTCGCGCTCGCGGGCGGTCAGCAGGTCGAGGTCGGCGTCGACGGCCGGAGCGCCTGCCGGGGCTCCCACCGGGGCGGCGAAGGCGTCCAGCACGAACCCGGCCAGCCGCGGGCTGAACACCGCGTCCCCGCCCGCGACCCGGCGCACGGCGTCGGCGAGCTCGTCGCCGGACACCGTCTTCGTGACGTAGCCGCGGGCGCCGCCGCGGATGACGCCGATGACGTCCTCGGCGGCGTCGGACACCGACAGGGCGAGGAAGCGGGTCGCGGGAGCGCGGTCGGCGACGCCGGCCAGGACCGCCCGGCCACCGCCGTCGGGCATGTGGACGTCGAGCAGGACGACGTCGGGCTGCAGGCGGACGACCACCTCGACCGCCTCGGCGACGGTCCCGGCCTCGGCGACAACGTCGACGGCGTCGCCCAGCTCGGACCGGACGCCGGCGCGGAACAGCCGGTGGTCGTCGACCAGGACGACGCGGACGCGCTCAGCCACGGGGCACCTGCGGGGCAGTGAGGGGGAGGGCGAGCCGGACCTCGGTGCCCTCGCCGGGGGCGCTGCGCACGACGGCCGAGCCGCCGTGCCGGGTCATCCGCTCCACGATCGAGCCGCGCACGCCGTGCCGGTCGGCGGGGACGAGGGCGGGGTCGAAGCCGGTGCCGCGGTCGCGCACGAAGACCTCGACCCCGTCGGCGCCGACCTCCGCGTAGAGCGACACGGTGGTCACCCCGGCGTGCCGGGCGGCGTTCACCAGGGCCTCGCGCGCGGCGGCGACGACGGCGAGCAGGCCGTCGTCGGGCGGGGCGTCCCCGACCACGACGGTCTCGACGGCGATCCCGTGCTGCTCCTCCACGTCGGCCACGACCCGCTCGAGCGCGGCCGCGAAGGCCACCGGCGAGGAGACGGGGGCGTACAGCCAGCCGCGCAGCTCCCGCTCCTGGGTGCGGGCGAGCCGGGCGACCTCCCGCGGGTCGTCGGCGGCCTTGCGGATCAGGGCAAGGGTCTGCAGCACCGAGTCGTGCACGTGGGCGGCGACCTCGGCGCGCTCCTGCGACCGGATGCGCTCGCGCCGCTCGGCCCGGAGGTCGGAGGTCATCCGCAGCCACCACGGCCCGGACAGCACGACCAGGCCGACGACGGCGAGGACGGTGGACAGCAGGCCGTCGCGGGCGGCCCCGAGGTCGCCGCGGCTGGCCAGGAACCCGGCCAGGCCGACGACCAGCAGGACCGCCCCGGCCAGGACCACGAGCAGGCTCCGGCCCCGGGCCGCGCCGAGGAAGCGGGTGCGCTGCGCGGCGTCGGCCTGCTGCCACACCAGGACGACGCCGGCGAGGACGGCGAGCAGCGGCAGCAGCGGCACGGCCCGCAGCGGCGAGGGCAGCAGCAGCACGGCCCCGATCCCCAGGGCGGCGAGGGCGACGAGCTGCCCGACCGGGCGCGGGGCGGCCGCGGGGGCGGTGTCCTGCGGGAGCACCAGCCAGAAGGCCGCGTAGAGCACGACGCCGAAGCCGCCGCTGACCGCGAGCACGACGAAGGCGCCCCGGACGGCGAGGACGGGGACGCCGAGGTGGGCCGCGACCCCGGCCGCGACGCCGCCCAGCGCCCGGCCCGTCGAGGGGCGCACGAGGCGGGGACCGGTCACGTCCCCGAGGCTCCCACCTCACGGCCCCGGGCGGACCAGGGTCGGACCCTGAGAGGACGACCAGGGTCGGACCCTGATGTGCGGGCGGCGCAGGAGGACCATCGTCCTCGCCATGACCGAGACCCTGCTGCCCCCGTCGCCCGAACCTCCGCCCGCCGCCGCCCCGCCGGGGGTGCGGCTGGTCCGCGACCCCTCCGACAAGGTGGTCGCCGGCGTCTGCGCCGGGCTGGCCCGCACCACCGGCACCGACCCCGTCCTGTGGCGGGTCGTGATCGTCGTCCTGGCGCTGTTCGGCGGCGCCGGCGTGCTCCTCTACGGCCTGGGCTGGCTGCTGGTCCCGAAGACCGGAGCGCCCGAGTCGTTCGTCGAGCGGGTCGTCCGCGGCGGGTCGGTCCCGACGGCGACCGCCGTGGTCCTCGGCCTGCTCGCCGTCGTCACCCTCGCGGCCGTCAGCGGGAACGGGACCGTGCCGCTCGCGCTGCTCGTCTTCGGGGCGCTGGCCGTCCTCGCGGTCCGGGAGCGCAAGGCGGTGCCGCCGGTGCCGCCCGCGCCGTGGCCCGTGAGCGCTCAGCAACCGCCGCCGGCCGCCTGGCCCGCGGCGCCCGGGACGCCCGTC
>JAOPWW010000402.1 GCA_025965495.1 Frankiales bacterium | reverse complement strand
GCGTCCTCGGCCTTGAGCGAGGCGACCATCGCGTCGACCAGCGAGCCCTCGAACTCGGTCTCGAGCGCGATGTCGTAGTGGACGTACTCGCGGGTGATGCCCGCTCCCAACACAAGATCGAGCTCGCGCTCGAAGTCGTCCTGGTGCCCCGGCAGGAAGCGGCCGTCGACCATCGCGTGCGCCCGCTGCGGGATGACGTTGTGCTTGTAGCCGGCGTCGAGCATGGTCGGGTTGGCGGTGTTGCGCAGGGTCGCGCCGACGATCCGGGCCAGCGGCCCGAGCAGCTTGACGGTCGCCTCCATGTCCTCGGCGTCGAGCTCCACGCCGAAGGCGTCGCTGACCTCGTCGAGGAAGCGCCGGACGGTCGGCGTCACGTGGATCGGGAACTGGTGCGTGCCGAGCCGGGCCACGGCCTCGCACAGGCGGGTGACGGCGTTGTCGCTGGACAGCATCGAGCCGTGGCCGGCGGTGCCCTCGGCGGTCAGCCGCATCCAGGCCATGCCCTTCTGGGCGGTCTCGATCATGTACAGCCGGACGTCGTCGTCGACCGACAGGGAGAACCCGCCGACCTCGCTGATCGCCTCGGTGCAGCCCTCGAACAGCTGCGGCTGGTTGTCCACGAGCCAGCTGGCGCCGAAGGTGCCGCCGGCCTCCTCGTCGGCGACGAACGCCAGGACGACGTCGCGCGGGGGCTTGCGGCCGCTGCGGACCCGGTCGCGGACCACCGCGAGGGTCATCGCGTCCATGTCGAGCATGTCGACGGCCCCGCGGCCCCAGACGCAGCCGTCGGCGACCTCTCCGGCGAACGGGTCGTAGCGCCACTGCTTGGGCTCGGCCGGGACGACGTCGAGGTGCCCGTGGATGAGCAGGGCGTCACGGGAGGTGTCCTCGCCCTCCCAGCGGGCGACGACGCTCGCGCGGCCCGGTGCCGACTCGAAGACCTCCGGCACCAGCCCGACCTCGGACAGCTTCTCCGCGACGTACTCGGCGGCGGCCCGCTCCCCCGGCCCCCGGCCGGTGCCGTCGTTGACGCTCTCGAAGCGGATCAGGTCGCGGCACAGGTCGACGACCTCGTCCTGGGCTGTGGGACGGGCGTTCGGCACAGCAGCTCCTCCGGGACGGCGCATCGACTCCCGCACGGTACGTCCCTGGTGCCCGCGGGCCACCGGCCCTGCTCTCTTCGGGCCATTGGGACGACGGGGGCTCACCCGGCCGGGCCCGCCCGCGATGGGACAGCCCCTCGAGCTCTGGAGACCCTGCCGTGCGCACCCCCTCCCTCTCGGTCAAGGGCCGCATCGCGGCCACGACCGTCGCCCTGCTCGCCGTCACCCTCGGCGGCGTCTCGGCGTTCGTCGTCACCAGCAGCACCGCCTCCGCCACGCGGAGCGCGGAGCGGCTGACCGCGGCGACCGCCGTCAACGGCGCGGCGTCCATGACCGGCGAGCTCGAGCGGGCCTACGGCACCGCCCGCGACCTGCAGAGCAGCCTCACGGGCCTGCAGGCGACCGGCGCGACCCGGGTCCAGGCCGACCGCGTCCAGCGGTCCCTGCTCGAGCGGCACACCGACTACCTCGGCGTCTGGTCCGGCTGGGAGCCCGGCGCCTTCGACGGCCGCGACGCCGCGCACGTCCGCGACGCCGGCTCCGACACGACCGGACGCTTCGTCTCCTACTGGTACCGCGACGGCGGCGCGATCGCCCTCACACCGCTGACGGACTACACCAAGCCGGGCGCCGGCGACTACTACGTGCTGCCGATGCGCACCCAGCAGGAGAAGGTCCTCGACCCCTACGCCTACGAGGTGGGCGGCAAGACCGTCCTCATGACCTCGGTCGCCGTGCCGCTGGTGCGGTCGGGCCGCCCGGTCGGCGTCGCCGGTGTCGACATCGCGCTGTCGTCCCTGCAGGCGCAGGTCGCGGGCATCCGGGTCTACGGGACCGGCTCCGCGACGCTGATCAGCACCGCCGGGCTCGTCGTGGCCGGTCCGGACGCCAAGACGGTCGGCAAGCCCGCCTCGGCGGCCCTCCAGGCCCTGGCGAAGGCGTCCGCGAAGGCGACCGTCACCCGCAGCACCGCCACGGTGCTCCGCGTCGCGACGCCGCTCCGGCTCGGGGCGCAGGACACCTGGACGCTCGTCGTCGACGTCCCGCAGAGCGCCGTCCTCGCCGACGCGCACGCCCTGCGGCGCACCATCGCGATCGCCGCCCTGCTGTCGCTGCTCGTCGCCGCCGGCCTGGCCTTCCTCGCCGCGCGCCGCCTGGTCCGGCCGGTCGAGGCCCTGCGGTCCCGGCTCGTGCAGATCAGCGAGGGCGACGGCGACCTCACGCAGCGCGTCGACGAGAGCGCCGACGACGAGATCGGCGCCCTGGGACGGGCCTTCAACGTGTTCGTCGAGAAGGTCGCCACGACCGTCCGCGAGATCACCCGCACGTCCGTCGAGCTCGGTACCGCGGCCGGCGCGCTCGCCGAGGTCTCTGTCCGGCTGGCGGGCAGCACCGAGGCGACCACGGCCGAGACGGCCCGCCTGGCCGCCGCCAGCGCGCAGGTCGACGCGAGCGTCCAGACCGTCGCGACCGCGACCGAGGAGATGGGGGCGACCGCCCGCGAGATCGCCGCGAGCGCGTCGTCCGCCTCCGGCACGGCCGCGACGTCGGTGGCCGCCACGGCCGACGCCGGCGCGACGCTCGCCTCCCTGGAGACCTCGAGCAGCCAGATCGGCAGCGTCGTCCGGGTCATCACGGCGATCGCGGAGCAGACCAACCTGCTCGCCCTGAACGCCACCATCGAGGCGGCCCGGGCCGGCGAGGCCGGCAAGGGCTTCGCCGTCGTCGCCGGGGAGGTCAAGGAGCTCGCGCAGGAGACCGCACGGGCGACCGAGGACATCGTCCGGCAGGTCGCCGCGATCCAGGCCGACGCCGGCCGGACCGCGGAGGCACTGGGCCGGATCTCCTCCAGCATCGGCGCGGTCGACGAGAGCCAGGGCTCGATCGCGACCGCCGTCGAGGAGCAGGCCGCGACCGTCCAGGCCATGGCGCAGACAGTGACCCAGGCCGCCGACGGCACCGCGACGATCACTGCCGGCATCGCCGGCGTCGACCGGCTGGCCGGGCAGACCGCCGCGGCGGCCGACGAGACGAAGGTCGCCGCGCAGGAGCTCGCCGCGCTGTCGGACCGGCTCGGCGCGCTGGTGTCCGACTTCCGCTGCTGAGCCCGCTGACTCCGCTGGGCCTGCCGGGCCCGCGGGAGGCCTGCTCCTTCTGCTGAGTCCCTGCACGCAGGCGTCTGGCACCCTGCCAGCGGGCAGGAGCCCGCCGACGACAGGGAGCCCCCGTGCAGGTGCAGGTCGAGCAGTCCCGCAGGCTGGTCTTCGACGACGGCACGCCCGTGCGCAGCGCGTCGGCGATGGCCCGGCTCGGCGACGGCTGGCTGGTCGCCCAGGACGACGCGACCCACGGCGCGTGGGTCCGGCCGGACGGCGTGCGGCGGGTCCGGCTGCTGCCGCCGCGGGACGGGCTCGACGTGTTCGGCGAGGCCGAGGGCACCAAGCAGCACAAGCCCGACCTCGAGGCGGCCTGCGGTCTGGCCGGACCGCTCGGCACCGGCGTGCTGCTGCTCGGGTCCGGCTCCACACCGACCCGCTGCGGCGGCGTGGTGGTGCTCGAGCGCGACGGCGAGCCGCTGGTGACCTCCGGCGAGCTCGGCGGGCTCTACGCCGCCGTCGCTGCCGCGCTGGAGGTGCCGGAGGGCCAGCTCGACGTCGAGGGCGTCGCCCGCAACGGCGAGGTCCTGCGGTGGTTCCAGCGCGGGAACGCGGCCGCCGGGGTGCCGACTGCCAGCGTCGACGTCGGGCTGCCCGGGCTGATGGAGGCCCTGCGCGGCGAGCGCGACCCGGCCGACGTGCCGCTGCGGGCGCCTCGCCGCTACGACCTCGGGCCGGCC
>JAOPWW010000394.1 GCA_025965495.1 Frankiales bacterium | reverse complement strand
GCGAGCATCACCGGCGTCGTGGACAAGCTGGAGCAGCAGGGCCTGGTCGTCCGGGTCCCGCACCCGTCGGACCGACGTACCGTGCTGGCTCGCCTGACGGAGGAAGGTCGGCGGGTCGCGGACGAGGCCACGGCGGCCCTGAACGACGGTCCCTTCGGCAGCCTGCCGTTGAGCGGCGACGAGGCGGAGCAGCTCATCGACGTGCTCGGCCGGCTGCGGCGTGCCGCCGGCGACTTCTGACCCGGCACGTCCGGCCGCGCTGGAGCACGCGGCGAGGGAGCTCGCGCGGGGTCAGCCGGCCCCGAGCGCCGAGCAGGCCCCGTCGGTCGGACGACGGCCGACAGCTGGGCAGCGCGATATGGTAGGACCAATAGTCACCCAGCTGGAGGGCGAGGGAAGTCCCCGTCCACGGCACGCGCACGACACCCCCCGGAGAGCGCCCGTGTCCGTCGACGCCCTGTTCCGACCCCACACGATCGGCACGCTCGCCGTGCCCAACCGCGTCGTCATGGCACCCCTCACGCGGGCTCGCGCCGACGTCGACCACGTGCCGACGCCGCTGCAGGGCGAGTACTACGCGCAGCGCGCCGACGCCGGGCTCATCGTCGCCGAGGCCACTGCCGTCGATCCGCTGGGCATGGGCTGGCACCGCGCGCCGGGCATCTGGACCGACGAGATGGTGCTCGCGTGGAAGGGCGTGACCGACCGGGTGCACGAGGTCGGCGGCCGCATCTACTGCCAGCTCTGGCACATGGGGCGCCTCGTCCTCCCCGACTACCTGGGCGGCGAGCTCCCCCTCGGCCCGTCCGCTGTCGCCGGCGAGGGCGAGACCATGGCGCCCCCGCCCGACGACTACACCGGCGGCTTCCTGCCGATGAAGCCCTACGTCGTCCCGCGCGCGATGACGCAGGCCGACATCGACCGGGTGGTCGCGTCCTACGGCGCCGCTGCAGCGAACGCGCTCGCGGCCGGCTTCGACGGCGTCGAGGTCCACGGGGCGAACGGGTACGTCATCGACCAGTTCCTGCAGTCGCGGACCAACCTGCGCACCGATGCCTACGGCGGCAGCATCGAGAACCGCGTGCGGCTCCTGGACGAGGTCGTGGGAGCGGTCGTGGCCCAGGTCGACCCCGGCAGAGTCGGTCTGCGGATCAGTCCCACCAGCGAGCGCAAGGGCATGGGCGACGTCGACCCTGCTGCGTTGACGGAGGCGGTCGGCGCGCTCGCGCAGCGGCACGGCCTGGCCTACCTGCACCTCATCGAGCCGATCGCGTCCGGCTTCGTCGACAAGCCCGACTACCCCGTCATGAAGCACCTGCGGGCGACCTTCGCCGGGACCGTCGTCCAGAACGGCAGCTTCGACGCGCAGACCGCCGCCGACCACATCGCGCGGGGGGAGGTTGATGCGGTGTCCTTCGGCCGGCCCTACATCGCGAACCCCGACCTGGTCACCCGGTTCCGCGAGGGGCGCCCGCTGGCGACGCCCGACTTCGACTACGCCTACGTCGGCGAGGAGAAGGGCTACACCGACTACCCGACCTGGGCGTCGTCCGCGGGCTGAGACGGGGGGTCGCTCCACGTCGCGGGTCGCTTGCGGGCGAAGGCGTCGAGGCCCTCTGCCACGTCGGGCCCCCGTCGGACCCTCGCCTCGGCGCGGGCGGTGGCCTCCCAGCCGCGCTCCTCGTCGGACGCCACCTGCTCCTCCAGCGCCAGCAAGGTCGCGCGGACGGCTGACGGCGACCCGGCGCAGACCTCCTCGGCCAGGGCCAGGGCCTGCTCCACGGCCCGCCCCGGATCGGCCAGCCGGTTGACGAAGCCGACGTCGTAGGCGCGCTGCGCGGAGAGGCGTGCACCGGTCAGGAGCAGCTCGACCGCCAGGTTCCGGGGCAGGCAGCGGACCGCGCGCACCAGCGCTCCCGAGTTCGCCACCAGCCCGCGCTGGACCTCGGGCAGCCCGAACGACGCCGTCCGCGAGGCGACGACGAGGTCGCAGGCCATCGCGATCTCGAACCCGCCGCCGAGAGCGAGCCCCTCCACCGCCGCGAGCAGGGGCTTGGTGTGCGAGCGGTGGACGACCCCGTAGGTCCCGCCGCGCCCGGTCGGCTCGCCTGGCCCGACCACGAGGTCGGTCCCGGCGCAGAACAGGTCGGACGTGCCGGTCAGGACGACGGCCCAGACGGCCGCGTCGTCCTGCGCCCGGTCCAGGGCCTGCGAGAGCGCGACCGTCGTCGGTGCGTCGATGGCGTTGCGCTTCTCCGGGCGCTCGATCCGGACGACGGCCACCCGCCCGCGCACCTGCGTGGTGACCGTCATGGCGTCCTCCTGCTCGGGGTGCCCGTGTCGCGGGCCACGGCCAGCCTGCCTCGGGGTACCGACGTCGGCGCGGGGTGGTGCAGGATCCGCGCATGACCACGGGCAGCGCCACTGACGAGCTGAGCGACCTCGACCTGGTGCGGGAGCTCGCCTACGCGCACTCGAGGCGCCACGACACCTTCGTCAACGGCTCCGCGCACGCACTGGCCAACCACTCGCGGCGCACGGCGGAGCTGGAGCTCGCCTACGCCCGCCGCTTCGGGGACGTCGTCGCGGAGGCCGAGCAGAAGGTGAGGGACCTCTCCGCGGGCTGACGCTGCCCAGACCGTCGACCTGGAGACATCCGTGCGGCCTTGCCCGGTCGACAGGTGCCCTGCCTACGGCGTTCCGGTGCGCGGTACGGGCGGTCCCCGCGGGAGTGCAGGGAATGGCACAGTGCCCACTCCCGTCGCGAAAGGTCTGACCATGAGCGAGAACACGCCCGACGCCCGCCGACTGGTCGTCGTGGGGGCCGGCCTCGCCGGGCTGCGCGCTTGCGAGACCGCACGGCGCGGCGGCCACGCCGGCCCGATCGTGCTCGTCGGCAGCGAGGTGCACCTGCCCTACGACCGGCCGCCACTGAGCAAGGAGTTCCTCGACGTCGACGGCGCCGGCAAGCCGGACCCGCACCTGCAGACCGAGGCGGTCCTGCGCGACGAGCTCGACATCGACGTGCGCACCGGCACCGCCGCTCTGGGTCTCGACGTGCAGCGCAAGGTCCTGCTGACCGGAGCGGGCGAGCTCCCCTACGACGCTCTGGTGGTCGCCACCGGCGCCGCCGCCCGCACCTTGCCGGGCTCCGAGCAGCTCGCGGGCGTGCTCGCGCTGCGCACCCTCGACGACGCCCACGCCCTGCGGCTGGCGCTCGAGGCAGGCGCGCGGACCGTCGTCGTCGGCGCGGGCTTCATCGGGTCGGAGGTGGCGAGCGCGGCGTCCAAGCGGGGGCTCGACGTCACGGTCGTGGAGGCCCTGGGCGCGCCGCTCGTGCGGTCGCTCGGCGTCGAGGTCGGCGCGCTCTGCAGCTCGTTGCACACCGACCACGGCACGGACCTGCGACTCGGGGTCGGCGTCGCGGCGCTGCACCCCCGGGAGGGCAGCGAGGCGGACGCGGACGGCAGGCGTCCAGTCGGAGCGGTGGTGCTGACCGACGGGACCGTCCTGCCCGCCGACCTCGTCGTCGTCGGTGTCGGCTGCGTGCCCTCCACGGCCTGGCTGGCCGACAGCGGCCTGCAGCTGCACGAGCGCGACGGCGGGATCGTCTGCGACGAGAACCTGCAGGCCCTGGACGCCTCCGGTGCGCCCGTGGACGGCGTGTTCGCCGCCGGCGACGTCGCGCACTGGCACAACGCGCTGTTCGACCGGACCATGCGCCTGGAGCACTGGACCAGTGCGGCCGAGCAGGGAGCGGCCGCGGCCACGAACGCGCTCGCGGAGCAGCGCGCGCCGTACGTCACGGTGCCGTACTTCTGGTCCGACTGGTACGGCACGCGGCTGCAGTTCGTCGGCGTCCCGACGGCCGACGAGGTGGTCGTCCAGCAGCGCACCGACGCCAAGGGCGGCACGGCGGTGCTGTACCGCCAGGGGGAGACCCTGGTCGGGGCACTGACCCTCGGCCGCCCGGACCTCATCATGAAGTACCGGCGGATGGTGAAGAACCGCGCGCCGTGGGACGAGGGCCTGGGGTTCGGCGCCTCCGCGAGCACCCCCGCCCCCGTCAGGACCGCGGGCTGACCGCGCGGGTGACCGTCGCCTGGGACTGGACCCCCGACACCCTGGACGCGCTCGCCGCCCTGCTGCGCGAGCACGGCGTCTGCGACGGCGAGGTCACGGCCCGGCGCCTCGGCGACGGCCACTCCAACCTCACGTTCCTCGTCTCCGACGGGAAGCGGCAGGTGGTCGTCCGCCGGCCGCCGCCACCGCCCACCCCGCCGGGCGCCCACGACGTCCTGCGCGAGGCCCGGCTGCTGACGGCCCTGCAGGGCACCGCGGTGCCAGTGCCCCGCGTGCTCGCGACCGCCCAGGCGGGCGCCCTGCTCGACGTCCCGCTGTACGTGATGGACCTCGTCGAGGGGCCCGTGGTGACGACCTCGACGCCGGCCCCGCTCGACACGCCCGCGGGGCGACGGCTGCTCGGCCACGCCCTCGTGGACACCCTCGCCGACCTGCACGCCGTCGACTGGCGGGCCGCCGGGCTCGCCGACGTCGGGCGGCCGGAGGGCTACAACGCCCGGCACCTGGCGCGGGTCGGCCGGCTGGTGGCCGACGAGCAGGGCGGGCCGCCGCCCGCCTTCGCGGCGGTCGAGCAGTGGCTGCGCGACCACGTGCCGACCGAGTCGGGGGCGACGCTCGTGCACAACGACTACCGGCTCGGCAACGTCGTGCTCGGGCCCGGCTGCGTCGCCGCCGTGCTCGACTGGGAGCTCGCCACCCTCGGCGACCCGCTGTGCGACGTCGGCTACCTCCTCGCCTCGGTGCCCCAGCGGGGGGAGCCGCAGACGCCGACCGAGGAGCTCGCGACGGCGATGCTCGAGGACGGCTGGCCGACCCGCGACGAGCTGGCGCAGCGCTACGCGGCCCGCACCGGCCGCGACCTGTCGGGGCTCGACTGGTACCGGGTGCTCGCCCTGTGGAAGCTGGCCGTGCTGTACGAGTACGCGCACCGCCGAGCGGTGCAGGGCGTCGGCGACCCCTACTACGCCGACGCCGGACTGGTGCCGCGCTTCCTGCTCGCCGCCCAGGTGGCGGCGGGCCTGGCGCCCGCGTGAGCTTCCACGACCCGCTCGTCGGCCCGGAACCGACCGGCCTGCCCGAGGGCTTCTTCGACCGCTTCGTCTTCAACCTGCACCCGCCCGACGCGACCGTGCCGTCGGTCCTGCTGGGCTTCGGCTGCTACCCGGCCCGCGACGTCGCCGACGGCTTCGCCGTCCTCGTCACCGGGTCCGAGCAGCGCAACGTGCGCTTCTCGACCGAGCTCAGCGCCACCGACGGCGCAGGCGCGGGCCCGTTCGCGTTCGAGGTCGTCGAGCCGATGCGCACCTGGCGGCTGGCACTCGCGCCGAACCCGACCGGGCTCGAGCTCGACGTCGTCTGGCAGGCCCGTGCACCTGCCTGGCACGGACGGGTCGGGGTGCGCGCGGGCGACGTCGAGACGGCGGCGTTCGACCACCTGTTCCAGTCCGGCCGCTACACGGGCACCCTCGCGGTCGACGGCGTCCGGCAGCAGGTTGACGGCTGGTACGGACAGCGCGACCGTTCCCGGGGCATGCGCACGATGGCCGGCGGCCAGGGGCTGCACCTGTGGGTGCAGGTGCAGCTGGAGGACCGGTCTGTGGGGTTCCTGCTCGTCGAGGACCGCGCCCAGCAGCGGCTGCTCCTCGAGGGCGCCGTGATGCACGAGGACGGTCGGCTCGACCCCGTCGTCGACGTGCGGCACGCCTTGCGCTTCACCGCGGGTCTCGACCTCGAGGGCGGCACGTTCGAGGTGACGACGGCGTCGGGCGTCCGTTACGTGCTCGACGCCGACGGGTCGGCCGGCGGCGGCTTCATGGCCGGGGCCGGCTACGGCGGGCACCACGGGAAGGTGCTGGGCCGCGACCACCTCGAGCACGACCGCTACCCGCTCGACGGGTCGGTCACGCCACGCACCCTCGACAGCGCGCTGACCGACCGGCTCGCGTCCTTCACCACCAGGGACGGCCGCACCGGCGTCGGCGTCCTCGAGTTCGCCCACAGCCGCAGCCACTCCTACGCCTACCGGCCGACCCTGACCTGAGG
>JAOPWW010000346.1 GCA_025965495.1 Frankiales bacterium | reverse complement strand
GCGGGAGCGGTAGGAGCGGGTGGGGTTGCCCGGGAACTTCTTGTCGGTCACGTTCGGGTCGTCCTCGAACGGTCCGGTGGGCTCGACCTCGTAGACGCGAGCACGCAGCGGGCGGGCGGCGTCGGGGGCGAGCGCGGCGGCGAGCTCGGCGCCCCAGGCGGCGGTCTCCGGGCGAGTGGTGAAGTAGGCGTGCGCGAGGGGCCGGTCGGGACGGAAGTGCGACGGCCTGCCGGGGAGGACGAGGTCCCCGGGCGAGAAGGAGGTCCTGGTGCCGTGGAGGAAGGGCCCGGTGACGTGGGCGTGGTCGTCGAGGGTCGCGGGCGGCGGCGGTGCGAAGTCGTCGGGCACGAGGGCGATCCTCGCAGCCGGTCGCGGCGGCCCGGGCGGGCCCAGCGTCGTGGTCCGCGTTCCGTGCCGTGCTCGCTCTGGTGCCTGGCCGGAGGTGCGGCGACCCTCCTGGTCGCGGGGTGCGGAGCCCCCCGAGCGCGGTCCTACGGGGCCTCCGTCCGCGCTGCGGGCACTCGGTGCGCGACCCGGTCCTTGCCGAGCCGCTTCCCGCGAGCGGCGGCGGCGCCGGCCTCGGCCACCAGCGCGCTCCACCGCCACGGACCCGTGGCTCTGGCCAGCCCGATCGTCACGCTGCACGGCAGACGGGAGTCCTGGCGCACCGCCTGCACCAGCTCCTGGGCGACCTGCTCAGCGACGGCCGACGCCGTGTCGGGGAGCAGCACGAGGAACTCGTCGCCGCCCCAGCGGGCCGCCAGGCCGCCGGTGCCCTCCACCGCGGCGGTCAGCAGTGACGCGAGCTCGCACAGCAGGGCGTCGCCGTGGTCGTGGCCGTACGCGTCGTTGACGCCCTTGAAGTCGTCGACGTCGACGAACAGCAGTGCGACCGGCTCGGCCGGCAGTGCCGCGATGCGCTCCGCGACGCGCCGCCGGTTGGCGAGCCCGGTCAGCGGGTCGTGGGTCGCGGTCCAGCGCAACGTGAGCAAGGTGGCGGCGACGCGTGCCTGGGCCGCGAGCACGCGCAGCTCGCGCTCGTCGAACGACCGGGAGGCCGTGTCGAAGACCGAGACGGCCCCGACGACGTGCCCGCGGTGCAGGAGCGGGAACCCGGCGTACGAGCCGACCATCCCCTGCTGGACGAAGGGGTTGGTGCCGTAGGTCGGGTGCCCGCGCGCGTCCGCCACCTGCAACGGCAGCCCCGTCTCGACGACCTCGGCGCAGAAGGACACCCCGTCAGGCACTCGCGTGCAGGGGGCGCCCACCCCGATCTCGGCCGGGTAGGTCTGCAGGCCCGGCGTCACCACGTTGACGACGGCGATCGGCACCTGCAGCGCGGCGGCGAGCGTCTCGACCACGGCGTCGAGGTCGGGGTCTCCGGCGTGCCCCGGCAGCTCCAGGTCCGCGACCGCGGCCAGACGCGCGCGGCTGTCCAGCACGCCGGACGGGCTCGCCTCGGTGCGCGGCAGCGGTGTGGAGACAGGCCCGACGCTCATGGGCGCGACAGCGTGCACGGACATCCACTTCGGTCGACGGGCAAGGGCGCCGCACCCTGCTGGACGACAGTCACAGTCTCGACGCGCCGACCGACCGTGTCGATGGCCGATCCGAGCGGTTGGGTGAGCGGGCGTCCTGAGCGGGACGGACTAGGACCCGCGACCGTCGAGAGCTACCTCCGGGTCAGCGGGTCCACCCCGTCGGACCGGTCCGCGACCCCCCTCCGACCGGAGGGACACGACGAGAGGGCTGCGGGCAGGGTGCTGTCCGTCCTGCGGCGAGCGCGGACGCCGCGTGACGTCGTGCCCAGGGGTGCGGCCGTAGCCTCCGTCCGTGGACCGGTGGCGGCAAGGGCGACGTGTTCGGTGATCGCTGGGGCGTCACGGAGGCAGAGGTCGGTCAGCACTTCCCCTGCGACGACCTCGTGCCCGCACCCGCCCTGGCGCTGTGGCGCGGCGTGACCGTGCAGGCTCCGCCCGAGGCCGTGTGGCCGTGGCTGCGGCAGCTGCGCGTGGCCCCCTACTCCTACGACTGGATCGACAACGCCGGCCGGCGGTCGCCTCGCGCACTCGTGGACCTTCCGGACCCCTGCCCCGGTGACCCGTTCTCCACGTTCGCAGGCAGCCGCGACGTGGGGCGGATCGTGGCGGTCGAGCCGGGACGTCAGCTGACGGCGACCGTGATGGGAACGCTCATGTCGTACGTGCTGTCGGCGGAGGGCGAGACGACCCGACTGCTGCTGAAGGTCGTCCTCCCGCAGCAGCGCTGGTACGGGCGCGCTCTCGCCCTCGGCGACTGGCCGATGGCGCGTCGGCAGCTGCTCACCCTGAAGCACCTGGCGGAGGGCTCGGGCGCCGGCGGGCGGCTGCAGTGAGTCGGGGTGCTCGCTCGGGCCGCGACCTCGACCAGCGGGAGGAGCGGACGTCGGAGCACTCGGGTCACCTCGCACGGAGGGTCATGCGGATCGACACGAGCACTACTCCTTCTCGCCCTCGCTCACCCGGCCCGCGTCCTGCGAGGGGCGCGAGCCGGCCGCACGTCCGAGGCACACGGGTGCTCGGCCCGCGGCACGCGTCGTGCGGTCGCGCTGGAGGTGTCACGACCTGCTGCGACGGCCGGGTCGCGGACCCCGGCGGACGCCGGTCGCGCACGCCGCC
>JAOPWW010000335.1 GCA_025965495.1 Frankiales bacterium | reverse complement strand
CGCGACCGGCACCGCGACCGGCACCACGTCCGGCCGCCGCCCCCCGGCCGCTCAAGGACCTGCCCGCGACCCAGCTCAAGCCCTCGAGCGCCGTCGCCCTGGAGGCGGTCGCCGCCGCCCGGGCCCTGGTCGGCACGGCCAGCGGCACCGACGTCTCGCTCGTGCGCACGGCCTGGTCCCGCGCCGGCGGCCACGCCCTGCCGCTCGACCGCCGGGCGCTGGTCACCAAGGCGGTCCAGGTGCCCCGTCCCTGGCTGCGGGTCGGCGACCTGGTGGCCTACGGCACCCCCGCCTCGCAGGTGTACCTGTACGCCGGCAGCGGCTACATGGTCGGCTGGAGCCCGGACCACGGCGCGGTCGTCGTCCGCCGGGTCCACACCGGCGACGTCCGCTTCCTGCGCCTGCCGGTCTGAGCGCGCCCACGCGCGGGGCGCCCCTAGCCTGGCGCCATGAGCCCCCTGGACCCCGCGCTGGAGCAGCTGGTCGACCAGCTCGTCGTCGTCGGCCGCAAGGCGGTGGCGGCCGGTCTGGTGATCGGCTCGGGCGGCAACCTCAGCGCCCGCCTGCCGGGCGCCGACGCCTGCGTCGTCACGGCGAGCGGCACCTGGCTGGACGAGCTCGACCGAGACAGCTTCAGCCTGGTCGGGATCGCCGACGGCGAGGTGCGCGGCGGGCACCCGCGGCCCAGCAGCGAGGTCCAGCTGCACCTGGCGACCTACCGGGTCCGCCCCGACGTCAACGCGCTCGTCCACCTGCACCCGCAGACGTCCGTCCTGCTCGACGCCCTCGGCCACCCGATCCGGCTGCTCACGATCGACCAGGCCTACTACTGCCGCGAGGTGCGCTCGACGCCGTTCCTGCAGTCCGGCACCCCCGAGCTCGCGCAGGCCGGCGCCGACGCCGTGGCGGACGGCTGCAACTGCGTGGTCCTCGGCCACCACGGCTGCTCGGTCCTCGGCGACACCGTCGAGACCGCCCACAAGCGCGCCGCGAACCTCGAGGAGGCCGCCCGCGCGACCCTCACGATGCTCCAGCTCGGCGACACCACGACGGTCTGCCCGCCGTCGTACCTGGAGACCGTCCGGGCCCGCGAGGCGGCAGCGGTCCAGGGGCACTAGTGCGGGTCGCCGGGCTCGACCTCGGGGGCTCGTCGGTCAAGGCCTGGGTCGCGGACGCGTCCGGGCTCCTGGCCGAGGTCGCCGTCCCCGTACCGACCCTGCGGCCGCAGCGGCACCGGGCCGAGCTCGACCCCGCGGTCTGGGAGCAGGCCTGCCGCACCGCCCTGGCCCGTGTCGTCGAGCAGGCCGGGCCGGGGGAGTGGGCCGGGCTGACGGTGGCGAGCCTGCGCCAGGGCTTCCTGCTGCTCGACGCCGCCGGGCAGCCCCTGAGCAACGGCGTCCTCAACAGCGACCGGCGCGGCGCGCCCCACACCGGCGTCCTCGAGGGCCGGCACGCCCTGACCGGGCACTGGCCGGCGCCGGAGCTGACCCTCCCCAAGCTGCTCGCGGTCCAGGCCGAGGAGCCGGACCGCTGGGCCGCGACCGCCCGCGTCCTGTTCGTGCACGACTGGGTGGTGGCGCTGCTGACGGGCGAGCAGGTCACCGAGGTCTCGTACGCCTGCGCGGGCGCCATGGCCGACGTCGCCGCCCGCGGCTGGGCGGGCGACCTGCTGCAGGAGTGCGGCGTCGGGACCTCGCGCCTCGCGCCCCTGGTGCAGGCCGGCGACGTCGTCGGGCGGCTGCGGCCTGGCTGGGCGCTGCCCGCCGGGATGCCCGTGGTGGCCGGCTGCGGCGACACCCAGCTGGCGGCGGCCGGTGCCGGGGGACTGGCCGACGGCGTCGTCACGGTGGTGGCCGGGTCCTCGACGCCGGTCCAGGCGTCGTCGGCCCTGCCGATGCGCGACCCGCTCGAGCGGCCGTGGGTGTCGACCCACGTGACCGCGGACCGGTGGGCGGCCGAGGGCAACGCGGGGTACCCCGGCACGGCGCAGGGCTGGTGGGACGGACTGCAGGCGGGGAGCGCGCGCGTGCCGGACGGCCCCGGGGAGCTCGTCGCGGTGACCGCGGCGCCGTACTGGTCCCGGGAGACCTGGGAGCACCAGCCGCCGACGTCGCTCGTGGGCCTGCGACCGGACACGACGGCCGAGCAGGTCGCCGGGGCGCTCGCCGAGGCCCATGCCTACGCCGTCGCGGGCGGCGTCGTGGACCTCGAGCGGGCGCTGGGGCGTCCGGCCGAGGCGGTGGTGGTCTGCGGCGGGGGAGCGGCCGACGGCGTCCTGCCCGCGCTGCTGGCGCAGGTCCTGGGGCGGCAGGTCCACGTCGCCCACGGGCCGACCGCCGCGGCGGCCGGCGTCGCCCTGGTCACCGGCGCGGACTGGCCCGGCCTGCCGGACGACGTCGTCGCCGCGGGGGACCCGGAGCCCTGGGAGGCGGCCCGGACCCGGTGGGTCGAGGTCACCGCCGGCCTGCGGGCCGCGCTGCCCGGCGCCTGAGAGCAGACTGCTCCGGTGCGCGCACTCGTGACGGCCGAGCTCACCGACGACGGCGAGGCCCGGCTGCGGGACCTCGGCTACGAGGTCGTCCGTGCGGGCTGGGGGACGACCCGGCAGCCCCTGGACCGCGCGGCCTACGTCGCCGCCGCGGCGGGCGCCGCGCTGCTGCTCACGGAGATCGAGACCGTCGACCGCGCCGTGCTCGACGCGCTGCCGGACGTCCGTCTCGTCGGCACGGCGCGCGGGGGACCGGTCAACGTCGACCTGGTCGCCTGCGCCGACCGCGGTGTGCCCGTCCTGTACACCCCGGCGCGCAACGCCGACTCGGTCGCCGACTTCACGCTGGGCGTCCTGCTGAGCCTGGTGCGCGGGATCAGCGCGTCGGAGCGGCACCTGCGCGAGCAGGGCTGGCTCGTCGACGGCGAGCTGCCCTACCTGCACTTCCGGGGCCCCGAGCTGGCCGGCCGGGTCCTCGGCGTCGTCGGGCACGGCGCGATCGGGCGGCGCGTGGCGCAGCGGGCCCGGGACGGCTTCGGGATGCGCGTCCTGGTGCACGACCCGGTCGCCGCCGACAGCGTGCCCCTCGACGTGCTGCTGCAGGAGTCCGACGTCGTCACGCTGCACTGCCCGCGCTCCGCCGCGACGAGGGGCCTCGTGGACGTCGGCCGCATGCGACCCGGGTCCTACCTGGTCAACACGGCCGGAGGAGGGATCGTCGACGAGGACGCCCTGGTCGACGCCCTGCGGTCCGGCCGCCTCGCCGGAGCCGCGCTCGACGTCTTCGCCACCGAGCCCCTGCCGCGCGACAGCCCGCTGCTGACCACCCCCGGCCTGCTCCTGACGCCGCACCTGGCCGGCGCCGCCGACGACGTCGTCCGCCACCACACCGACCTGCTGTGCGACGACGTCGAGCGGTGGCACCGGGGCGAGCCGCTCCGCCACGCCGCGACCGCCTGACGGGACCTGTCAGCGCTGCAGGGGACGTCCGAGCGGGTAGCCGGGGCCGCCGAGGGCGGCGTCGCTCGCCCCGACGAACAGGTACGCGCCGAGCGCGGCGAAGGCCAGGACCACGACGCCACCGACCTTGGCCAGGGACGTCGACGGCAGCAGCGCGCCCAGGGCCGCCAGGGTCAGGGCCACGGTGACCAGGCCGAGCAGCAGCGTGAAGGCGGCCGGCAGGCGGACCGTCGAGACCGTCAGCAGGCCGATCACGGCGGCCCAGGAGATGAGGTACAGCCCGACCACGCGCGTGACGTCCGCCTCCGGGACGGCGAACCAGCCGTGGGCGAGGCCCAGGCCGAGGACGGCGTCGCTGAGCCAGAACCCGGCGAAGACGCCGAAGATCCCGGCGACGGTGCTCTGTCCGAGCCGTGCCGCCCAGACCGTCGACAGCAGCAGCCCGAGGCCGGTGGCCGCGAGCACGATCGGCAGGATGCCTGCGGCTGCGGCGGCCGGCAGGTAGCCGACCTGGGCCATGCCGAGGGCGAACGAGCCGACGACGAAGGTCGGCAGCCCCAGCAGCGAGGGGTCGCCGGTCGGGGCCGCCGGAGCCGCGGGGGGCGTCGGCGGGAGGGTCAGGAACGCGTGGTCGTGGAGCCGGCCCAGTGCCAAGCGGTCCTGCGGGTCGTGAAGCGTGGTCATGACCTCTCCCTGCGACGTGTGCGCGGGCGGTGCTGCCCGCCGACGACGGGCCGGGACCGACTGTGGCGGTGCGCAGGAGCGCCGCCTGTCTCAGTCGGGGACACCTGTCGCGGCGAGGGTCAGCGCGACCTCGAAGACCGCTGCCTCGGCCCGCAGCTGGGCCTGCCGCTCCGCCGGGCTGAACGGCGACGTCCACGAGCGGCCCGGCAGCTCGTCCCAGACGAACAGCAGGGACGCGGCGCGCACCCCGAAGGCGCGGGCGACGGTCAGCACCGCGGAGGTCTCCATGTCGACGCCCAGGTGCCCGGCCGCCGCCCAGCTCGCGACCAGGTCGTCGGGCTGGGCGAGCAGCGCGTCCGTGCTGACGCTCGGGCCGCTGTGCACCGGCAGCCCGCGGGTGCGCAGGGCGGCGACGGCGTCGTCGACCAGTGCGGGGTCGGCGTCGGTGACGTCCGTGCCGCCGTAGTGGCGGGAGGCTCCCTCGCCGATGGTGGCGCGCGTGGGCACGAGCACGTCGCCGGTGCGCAGGGCCGGCTGCAGCCCGCCGCAGCTGCCGACCTGGACGACGACGGGCGTGCCGCAGACGGCCAGGACGTGGACCGGCTCCACGGCCCGGGCGGCGCCGTAGGCCGGGCACCAGGCGACCGGGACGCCGTCGGCGCGCCGGCCCCACCACAGGTCGGGCATCCCGAGCTCGCGCACGTCGGTCAGGTGCTGCAGCCGCGCCTGCCTCGCGCGGTCCCGCCACCAGGTGCCTTCGGTGACGAGCAGCCGCGGGACGTCGTCGTCGTCGAGGCCCAGCAGGGTCAGCCACGCGTGCCGGTCCACGCGCGCCACCCTAGGCTCGGCCCATGGTGCGCGTGGCAGTCCTGGGTGCGGGTCCGACCGGTGTGGAGGCGGCGCTCGCCGCGCAGGAGCAGGGCTGGGACGTGACCCTGTACGAGCAGGGCCCGCGCGTGGCGCAGTCGGTCCGGGACTGGGGGCACGTGCGGCTGTTCACGCCGTGGTCGATGAGCGTCCCGCCGTCGCGGGTCGCGGCGCTGGCGGACCCCGACGTCTGCCCGTCCGGAGACGCGCTGGCCGACCACCTCGAGCGCCTGGCCGCCGGGCTCTCGGACGTCCGGCTCTCGACGCGGGTCGAGACGGTCGCCCGCGAGGGGCTGCTCAAGAGCGAGGAGATCGGCAGCGACGAGCGCGGCCGCCGCCCCTTCCGGCTGCTGGTGCGCGGACCGGACGGCGCGGAGCGGTTCGACGCCGCCGACGTCGTCCTGGACTGCACCGGGAC
>JAOPWW010000326.1 GCA_025965495.1 Frankiales bacterium | reverse complement strand
GTCGAGGACGCCTGGGTGCGGCGGTGGTGGCCGGGCGGCGGGCGCGCCGAGGTGGGTGCGCCCCGGGACGCGGCGTGGGCACAGGCGGTCGGACAGGTCCAGCGGGGTCTCGCCGTCGCCGTCGACTACGGGCACCTGCTCGCCGACCGCCGTCCGACCCTCACCGGCTACCGCGGCGGCCGGCAGGTGGACCCCGTGCCGGACGGCAGCTGCGACCTGACGGCGCACGTCGCCCTGGACGCCTGCGCCGCCGCGACCGGTGCCCGGCTGCTCACGCAGCGGGACGCCCTGCGCGACCTCGGCGTCGACGCTGCGCTGCCCGACCCCGTGACCGCGCACGGGCTGCAGCGGGCCTCGCAGTCCCGCGCCCTGCTGGACCCCGCCGGCCTCGGGGGCTTCGGCTGGCTGGTCCAGGAGGTCGGGGTGCCGCGGCTGCTCCCCTGACGGCCTGCTGCTGCCCTACTGCTGGCCCAGGGCGATCCCGTCGAGCGCGACCCGGCCGGACACGACCTTCAGCTGCAGCGTGTGCCGGCCGGTGGCGGAGAACGAGCGCGCCCAGACCGACTGCCGCGGCTGGACCTTCGAGGCGCGGGTGTCGACGGTCACGACCGTCCGCCCGTCCAGGACGACGGCGACCTTCCCGCAGGTGGGGCACCGGTCGACGACGACCCGCAGGCTGCGGCCGCTGCCGACGAAGGTCGCCGTGGCGCCGCGCGCGGTGGAGGTGCGCAGGGTGCCGGCGTAACGGCCGGACGCCGCGGCCGAGGACCAGGCGCCGGCGTACCGGACGGCGGAGGCGCGGTCGTCGAAGGGGACCACCGTGGTCGTGGCGCGGACGGCGCTGCTGCGCCCGAGCTCGTCGTGGGCGACGGCGGTGATCCGGTAGGTGCGCCCGTCCTGGACGCGCGGCGCGCCGGTGACGCCGAAGACGGCGGAGCGCGCGGTCGTGCCGGTGATCCACGGCTTGGCCGCTCCGGCGACGCCGCCGACGACCTCCGCCCAGGACAGGTCCACCCGCAGCCCGGCCGGCGCGGTCCAGCGCACCGGGAAGGAGCGGCCGGCCGACTCCTGCGTCGACAGCACGGGCGCCGTCAGCCCCAGCGTCGGTGCGGACCGGCGCAGGGCCACCGTGCCGGTCGGGACCGCGCCTCCGTCGGCCCCGGCGAGCAGGCCGTCGCCGTCGAGGTCGACGCCGGACAGGGTCCAGCGGTAGACGCCCTCCGGGGCGGTGCGGCCGTCGGGCAGCCGGCCGTCCCAGGCGGCGCGCACGGAGGACGAGCGGTCCTGGGCCGACCGGGTCGCGACGACCCTGCCGCCCGCGTCGCGCAGCTCGAGCGTCCAGGAGCGCAGCGCCTCGGAGGCCTCCGCCTCGAACGACCACGCGCCGGTGGTGCCGCTCGCGGCGGTGCTCGACAGCAGCCGCGCCGGGCGGGCCACGTCCTGCGGCAGCGGCCGGACGCGCAGCCGCCCGTCGCCCTCCTCCCACACCACGACGTCGTCGTCGACGGCGGGCAGGACGTCGCCCGCGGTGTAGCCGACCGTGGCCGGAGCCCGTCCGGCCAGGACGTCGTCGGCGCTGAGGACGCCCACCGACAGCGACCCCTGCTCGGCGACGACGCCGCCGGACAGCACCAGGTCCGTGTCGGGTCCGGACCCCGGGACCGTGGCGCTCGTGACCGTGCCGGCCCGGACGCGGTGGAGCGTCGCGGCGTCGGCCGCGGAGGTCAGGGTGTCGACGAGGACGTCGTCGCCGTCGACCTGCACGAGGGCGTCGCGCGGCACGCCGCGGCGCAGCACGACGAGGGCGCTGCCGGGGCGGTCGAGGTCGCGGCGGACGAGGGTCCCCTGCGCGTCCACGTAGGCGACGTACGGGCCCCACAGCGCAGCCCCGACCGGCAGGTCGAGCGTCGCCCCGGTGGGGACGTCGACGACGCGGCTCGTGCCGGTGGTGCCGGCGTCGTTGCCGGTGCTGACGAGCAGGCGTCGGCCGGACAGGTCGGCGTCCTGCAGGTCCGGCCCGACCGGCACGCGCCGCAGCACGCGGCCCGCCTCGGACACGACGACTGAGAGCGCGCCGTCGGAGGCGACCTCGACCGTGAGGACCCGCGCCCCGCGCAGGGTCTGCGCGGCGGCGCCGGCCGGCAACGGCCGCACCTGCTCCGCGCCCAGCTGCACGCGCCCGCCGGACACGTCGACCGTCCGCACCGCGAGGTCACCGTCGAGGGCGTCGTCGTCGACGACCAGCCGCCCGCTGTCGAGCGCGACGTCGTCGAGCAGCGCCGGCCGGGGCGGGGCGGTCACGTAAGGCTCGAGCGTCGTCGCCCCCGGCCGGACCAGGGCGAAGCCGGGGACGGCCGTGCCGCGGCCCTGCGGGACGACGAACCCGCCCGGTCCGGCCTGCAGCTCCGTGGTGGACGTGATGTTGCCGGGCTCGAAGGAGGTGGCCGGGGCCGCGGGGTCCAGCGGGGCCGTCGACAGGGTGATCCGGCCGCCGGGGGCGCTGGTCCAGGCGACGGCGTCGTCGAGCAGGGCGAGCCCCTGGACGTCGTCGACCGTGCGGGAGGTGCCGGGGCCGCTGCCGTCGCGGGGCAGCAGGTCGATGCTGGTCCCGCCCTGC
>JAOPWW010000302.1 GCA_025965495.1 Frankiales bacterium | reverse complement strand
TGCGACCGGTCCGCCGGGCCACCGGGCCGCCGCGGTCTGCTCGGCGGCGCCTCCGGTCCTCCAGCGCAGCGCCCCTGGGGAGGTGTGCCAGGACTACGGTCGGGAGGCGACGCGGCCCGGGCTCCTGCGCCGAGCCCCTCGCCGTCGTCGCGGCGACCCGCACTCTCGAGGTCAGGTCGGCCATGGCAGCAGGGGCGCGGCAGGGGAGCCTCGTCGGCCGGGGGCCGGCGGGACCCGGCGGGCCGTCGTGAGCGCCCGTCGCCCGACGGCCGAGGAGTCCGTCGCGCTGGTCCTCGCCGCCGGTGAGGGCGACGCACGGGCCTGGGAGGCTCTGGTCGACGCCTACATGGGCCTCATCTGGACGATCACCCGCAACCACCGGCTGTCGGCGAGCGACGCGGCGGACGTGTCGCAGACGACCTGGCTGCGCCTCGTCGAGCACCTGGACGCCCTCGAGGACCCTCGCCGGGTCGGGGCGTGGCTGGCGACGACGGCCCGGCGCGAGTGCCTGCGGGTGATCGCCGGTTCGGGCCGGCAGCTGCTCGTGCCGGACACGGGGCCGCTGTCGGACAAGGCCCAGGTGCACGAACCGGGGGTCGATGCGGGGCTGCTCGCGCGCGAGGAGGCGACCCAGGTGCAGGGCGCCCTGGTGGGCCTGTCCAGCCGCTGCCAGCAGCTCCTCCAGCTCCTCATGCTCGACCCCCCGGCCTCCTACGACGAGATCTCGGAGGCGATGGGGATGCCGGTGGGGAGCATCGGCCCCACCCGCGGCCGCTGCCTGGAGCGTCTGCAAGGACTGCTCGACGCGCAAGGTATCTCCGTGCCGGTGCGCAGTGTCCTCGGTAGGTGAGGACGCCGCGGCCGGACAGCCGCACAGCCACGAGAGGGAGTGCGCCGTGTCGGTCCCGGAGGAGGTCCGCGCCGCGGCACTCGCTGCCTTCTCGCACCGGTCCGCGTCGACCCGGGTGCTGCCCCTGCTCTGGGACTCCTTCCTCGCCGACCGCGACCTGCACGGCGCCAGCCGTCGCGAGGACCGCACGCTGCGGTTCGGCGACGACAGGACGTCGCTGCGCGTCGAGGTCGCGTACGGCGCGCCGGTGGCGACGCTGCTGGTGGACGTGCGGCCCACGGCGCACCTCACGGTGGAGCTGGTGACCCCCCGACCGGAGGTGCGCCTGACGGTCAGCAGCGCGCCGCCCGTCGAGCTGTTCATCACCGCCCGGGGACCGGTCTCGCTGCTCGTCACCTTGGTCGACGGAGGGGGGAGCAGCAGCTCCTGCTCGACGTCCTGGGTCGTCCTGTGACGACGCCGGACAGCGCGTCCGCCGGCCGACGCGCCCGTGCTCTCAGGAAGGACGGCGGGGCGCGGGACCGCTGAACGAGCGCTCGGCGCTCTGCCGCTGCTCCTGCTGCCGCTGCTCCTGCACCAGGGCGATCCGCTCGAGAGCCTGGGCGATGCGGTCGAAGACCTCGTAGTACGGCGGGCCGCCCGCCACCCCGCCCGTCACCCCGCCGGGACGGTTGTAGCGGCGTCGGTCCGGCGTGAAGCTGCGCCGCTCGGTGTTGACCCCAGTCTCAGACACAGACGTCGACCGTTCTGCTCGTCGCGCGCGGGACTCCTGCTCAGCTGGGCAGAGCGGCCCCGTGCACCTCCTGATACGTCGTCCGGTAGGGCCGGGCGCGGCAGCGTGCGGTCGCCCCGGCGGCAGCCGGGCCGCTGTATCGCCGGGGCGGCGACCGGCTCCTACGGGTTGCTCGGCGCGGACCGGTCCACCGGCCCGCGACCCGCCCCGCGCTCCTCGTCGCGGTGTGCGCACCCGGAGGTCTGGATGTCCCACCACCGCCCCCGCGTCCTCGAGACGCGCGGCCCCGTGCCCCCCGACCGCCTGGCGCTGCGTCCCGAGCGACGGCGCGCCCGGGCGACCGCCACGCGCGGGCACTCCCTGCTGCGCGAACTGCGGACCGACCCGTACCTGGTCGCCTGCGACGTGGTCCTCGTCGTGTGCGCCTACGCCGCAGCCCTGCTGCTGCACTTCGACGTGGACCCCCAGGAGGTCCCCGACGACTACTGGCTGCACCTGGTCCCGTTCGCCGGTGCCGCCGCCGTCCTGTACGTGCTGGCCCTCGGACGGGCCGGGCTGTACGCCCGCGTCTGGGACGAGGCCGGGACGGCGGAGGCGTGGCACCTGTTCGTCGCGAGCAGCTCGGCGACGACGCTGCTCGTGCTCGTCGACGTCCCCGCGTCGCCGTTCCGCCCGCTCCCGCTGTCCGTGCCCGTGACGGCCGGCGCCTTCGTGCTGCTGCTGCTCGCCGGGATCCGGTTCAAGGCCCGCATCCAGACGCAGCGGCGCGCTCAGCCGGTCGCCGGCACGGGGGTGCTCGTCGTCGGCCCGCTGTGGGCGACGCGCGCGGTCGTCGAGCAGATGCGCCACGAGCCCCAGTCCGGCCTGCGGCCCGTCGCCGTCCTCACCGACGACGCGACGTGCTGGGGGAGGCAGCTCTGCGGGGTCCCCGTCGTCGGGCCCCTGTCGCAGCTCGAGGTCCTCGGCCGGCACTACGCGGGAGAGCAGCTCCTCATCCTCCCGGGTGCGCTGGCCGTGGGTGAGCTGACCGGTCTCGTGGACCTCGCCCGGGGGGCAGGGCTGCGCTCGCGGACCCTGCCCGACCTGCAGCAGTCGTTCCGGGCGCCGCGGCTCGGGGACATCAGGGACATCGCCCTGGAGGACCTGCTGTTCCGGGACCAGGTCGTCGTCGAGGACGCGCGGGTGCGGGACGTCATCCAGGGCCACCGCGTCCTCATCACCGGGGCCGGCGGCTCGATCGGCAGCGAGATCGCCGTCCAGGTCGCCCAGCTCGGTCCGTCCGAGCTGGTCCTGCTCGACCACGACGAGACCCACCTGCACGACGTCGCCGCGATGCTGGCCCACCCCGCCCGCAGCGTGCTGGGCGACATCCGTGACGAGGCCTTCGTCGAGCAGCTGCTGACCGACTTCCGACCCGACGTCGTCTTCCACGCCGCGGCCCACAAGCACGTGCCCATCCTCGAGCAGCACCCGGTCGAGGCGGTCCGCACCAACGTTCACGGCACGGACGTGCTCGTGCAGGCCGCCGTCCGCGCCGGGACACCGCGCTTCGTGGGCATCTCCACGGACAAGGCGGTGAGCCCCCACTGCGTGATGGGCGCGACCAAGCGCCTGGCCGAGCTGATCGTCGTCGAGGGCGCCAGCCCGGCGCGGCGCTTCTGCGCCGTCCGGTTCGGCAACGTGCTCGGCAGCAGGGGGAGCGTGGTCCCGACGTTCCTCAAGCAGGTGCGCGCCGGCGGTCCCGTCACCGTCACCCACCCGGCGATGACGCGCTACTTCATGACCACCCGCGAGGCGGTCTCCCTGGTGCTGCAGGCCGCAGCCACCGCGGACGGCGGCGAGGTCTTCCTGCTCGACATGGGCGAGCCGGTCAAGATCCTCGACCTGGCCGAGCGCATCATCGACCTCGCCGGTCACCGCGACGACGTGCAGGTCCAGATCACCGGGCTGCGGCCGGGGGAGAAGCTCCACGAGGAGCTGTCCAGCAAGGACGAGACCGTGCACCCGACGGGGCACGGCAAGATCTTCCGCGTCGGGACGCAGCGCCCCGACGTCGCGGCCCTGACGGCCGGCGTCGAGGAGCTGTGCCGGCGGGCGTGGACGGGCGACGAGGAGTCCACGCGCTCCCTGCTGTTCGCCCTCGCCCGCGCGCCGGGTGCCGGCCAGCGGGAGCCGGACAGGGTCCTCGACCTGACCGCCGCCGCGACGGCCGCCGGCGGCGTCCCGGAGCAGGGTGTCGGCCCGCGCCTGGTGAGCGTCACGTGACGCTGCTGGAGCCGGTCGTCGAGCCGCAGCTTCGTGTCGAGCGGCGGCCCGAGCCGCCGGGCGAGGTCCCTTTCCACGTGACGTCCGTGACGGAGCAGGACATCGCTGCGGTGGTCTCGGTCATGCGCGACGGCTGGCTCACGACGGGACAGCGCTGCGTCGACTTCGAGCACGACTTCACCGAGCACCTCGGCGGTCGCGTCACCTCCCTCGCAGTGAGCTCGTGCACGGCGGCCCTGCACCTCGCGCTCGAGGCGGTGGGGGTGCGGCCGGGCGACCGGGTGATCACCTCGGCCTACACCTTCACGGCGGTGGGAGAGGTGATCCGTCACCTCGGTGCGCACCCCGTGCTGGCCGACGTGGACCCGGTCACGGGGAACGTCACGGCGAGGACGGTGACGGACGCCTGGCGGCGCCTCACCCCCTCGGCCCGCCGGCGGGTGCGGGCGGTGGTGCCGGTCCACTACGCGGGCCTGGCCTGCGAGATGGAGGTGCTCACCGCGCTGGCCGCCCAGCACCGCTGGGCGGTCGTCGACGACGCGGCGCACGCCCTGCCCGCGACCCGTGCCGGCAGGAGCATCGGCACCTGGGGGGACGCGACGGCGTTCAGCTTCTACGCGACGAAGACCCTGAGCACGGGTGAGGGCGGGATGCTCACGACGTCGCGGCCCGAGGTCGCCGCGCGGGCGCGCACGATGCGGCTGCACGGCATCGACCGGGACTGCTTCGACCGCTACCGGCGCAAGGACGCCTGGCGCTACGAGGTGGTGGACGCCGGCTACAAGTACAACCTGACCGACATGGCCGCGGCCCTGGGCGTCTCGCAGCTGGGTCGCCTGCACGCCATGCGCGACCGGCGGGCTGCGGTCGCCGACCGCTACGACGAGGCGTTCGCCGGCGTCGACGGTCTGGCCCTGCCCGCGCACGCGCCCGACGGGGACGTCCACGCCCGCCACCTGTACCCGCTCAGGGTGTTGGGCGGCGTCTCGGTGCGCGACGTGTTCATCCGCGAGCTCGCCGCGCTCGGGGTCTCCGCCAGCGTCCACTTCATCCCGCTGCACCACCACCCCCACTACCAGGACACCTACGGGGTGGTGCCCGACGACCTGCCGGGCGCGACGACGCTGTTCCAGCAGGAGGTCAGCCTGCCGCTGTTCCCGGGGATGACGCCCGGCCAGGTCGAGCAGGTGGTCGAGGCCGTGCCGGTCGCGCTCGCCCGCGCGGAGCGGCAGGGCTGACCGGTGCCGCGCTGGTCGGAGGTGGTGCTGGCCCTGGTCCTGCTGGTCCTGCTCGCACCCGTCCTGCTCGTGACGGCCCTGGTCGTGCTGTCCCTGTCCGGACGGCCCGTGCTCTTCCACCAGGAGCGGGTGGGGCGCGAGGGGGTGCCGTTCTCCCTGTGGAAGTTCCGCACGATGGCCGTCGCCGCCGAAGGCTCCCCGCTCACCAGGGCGGCCGACCCGCGGGTGACCCGGCCGGGGCGGTGGCTGCGGGCGCACCGCCTGGACGAGCTGCCTCAGCTCTACAACCTCCTGCGGGGCGACATGAGCTTCGTCGGGGCGCGACCGGAGGTGGCCGCGCTCCTGTGCTGGGACGACCCGCGGCAGCGCGCCCTGCTGCGCGAGCGGCCGGGGGTCACCGACCCGGCGAGCCTGGCCTTCCGGGACGAGGCCGACCTGCTGGCCGGCCAGACCGATCCGGAGCGCTACTACCGGGAGGTGCTGCGGCCGGCCAAGGTGAGGCTGTCCGTGGAGTACCAGGCGCGCCGCACCTGGCGGACGGACGCGACCGTGCTCCGGCGCACGGCTGCCTGCCTGGTCGGTCTGGACGGGCGGCGACGGTCCGCCGACGCCGAGGAGGCCGAGCGCTCCCTGCAGCCGGGCTGAGCGCTCCGGGAGGAGCCGGACCGTGACCGCGCTGCGGCGGTCCCGGAGGTCAGGACGACCACGAGCGAGGGGGTGAGCGGACCGTGCCGGACGTGGCCCTCGCCGAGGCCCTGCGGGACCTGTCGCGCCTGCTGTCCCGCCCGGACGAGCAGACGGTGCGCGAGACGCTCCTGTCGGTGGCCGGCCTGGCCGTGCGGGCCGTCCCCGGCGCGACGCGGGCCGGCCTGTCGATGCTCGAGCAGGACCGTCCCCGGACGGTGGTCGCCACCGACGACGTCGCCACCGGGGTCGAGGACGAGCAGTACCGCCTGGGCGAGGGACCGGGAGTGCTCGCAGTGGGGTCCTCGCGCACGCAGGCGTCCGGCTCGCTCGGCGGCGACACCCGGTGGCCGCGCTTCGGGCCGCGCGCGGGTCGCCTCGGGGTGCACAGCGTGCTCTCCGTGCCGCTGCTGCTGCCCGGGGGAGTCGCGGGAGCGCTCGACGTCTGGTCCGACAGCAAGCACGCCTTCACGCCGGAGGCGGCCCGGTACGCCGAGCTGTTCGCCCGTCCTGCCGCCGCGTCGGTGTCCAACGTCCAGGTGCTCGGCGCCGCCCAGCGGCTCGCCGCCCAGCTGGGGCTCGCCCTGCTCAGCAGGAGCACCATCGACCAGGCCGTCGGCATCGTCATGAGCCGTACCGGCGCGTCGGCGGAGGGAGCCTTCGAGCGGCTGACCGCGCGCAGCCAGACCGAGCACCTGAAGGTGACCGTCGTGGCCCGCGGGCTCGTGGACGAGGCGCGACGTGCGGCCCGGGCGCGGCAGCAGAGCGGCCCCGGCGCGGACCCGCCCGAGTCGCCCGTCGTTGACCCGCCGAGCAGGCGTCCGTAGGTTGGCGTCGCTGAGCCGACCAGCCGTCCCCGGAACGCGTCGCCGCACTGCCGCGACGCGTGGGCCTCCGCCCCGCCGGACCCTCCAGGTGAGCTCCCCCCTCGGGATGACCTGTGCCGCTCCCTGCTCCGACCCCTCGCTCCCACGCCGCCACGACGGGTCCCGTCCCCGACCAGCGGACCGCCGGTGGACACACCGCGCAGACGTCTGCCCTCGCCTGCACGTACTGCCTCAGCGCCGTGCCCCCGGAGTCCTTCGCCTTCCGGTCCAGCCTGCGGCGGCTGCTGTACGCCGACTGCCCGGCCTGCTCCCGCCTCGTGACGGTGACGGCCGCCTCCTGGCGCCGGCGGGTCGGGACCGCCGCGTCCGCCGTGCCGTCCCGGGATGGCGACGGCCGGGCGCTGACGGACCGGGCCCAGCGGGGCGGGGGGCCGCCGCCTGCTCCGGCCGGCGCGGTGGTCGCACCTGCCCTCGCGGACCACGGTGAGGCGTCCCTGCTCCGCGGGGCCGTCGACGGCGACCGCGCCGCCTGGGACGGGCTGGTCGAGCTGCACCTGGAGGACGTCTGGAACCTGGTCGCGGAGCAGGGCACCGTCGGGCAGGACGCAGCGCAGGTCTGCCAGGTGGTCTGGTTGCGGCTCGCCCAGCAGCTGCCGCGCCTCGCCGAGGACCCGGTCCAGGACGCGGTGGGGGACTGGTTGCACCACCAGGTGGTGGAGGAGTGCAGCGGCCGGGCCGCGCTGCGGAGCCGCGAGCGCCCTCCTGTCGTGGTGCCCCGTCAGGCGGTACGTCGCGCGGAGCGGGGCCCGGAGGTCTAGCGTCGCTCGGCGGGCAGCCCGGTCGCCCTCCCGTCGACGCCAGGAGCCCCCGTGGTCAGCAGCGGCCCGCACGCCGGCCGGCACGGCGCCGAGGTTCCGCCCGAGGTGGTCGAGGCCGCGAAGCGGGCCATGGCGACGCGTGACAGCTCGGCGGAGCTGATGGAGCTCGTGCGTGACAGCGTCGACGACGGCGCCACCGGCGACGTCCGCACCCTGGTGTTCAGCGGCGCCGGGACGACGATG
>JAOPWW010000301.1 GCA_025965495.1 Frankiales bacterium | reverse complement strand
GAACAGCACCCGGAACGCCACCGCGACCTCGCGGCGGGCCAGGTGCGACCCCAGGCAGAAGTGCGGGCCGGGGGCGCCGAAGCCGAAGTGCGGGTTCGGGCTGCGGCCGACGTCGAACCGGTCGGGGCCGTCGAAGGCCGTCTCGTCGCGGTTGGCCGAGTTGTAGAACAGCAGGAACTTGTCGCCCTTCTTGAACGACCGCCCCGCGACCTCGACGTCCTGCGTGGCCGTACGGCGCATCCACGTCACCGGCGAGGCCCAGCGCACGATCTCGTCGACCGCCGTCTTGGTGAGCTCGGGGTCCGCGACCCAGCGGGCCCTCTGCTCCGGGTGCTCGTGCAGGGCCAGCACGCCGTGGCTGATGGCGTTGCGGGTCGTCTCGTTGCCCGCGACGCACAGCAGGATGAAGAACGACGCGATCTCCTGGAACGTCAGCTTCTCGCCGTCGACGTTGGTGGTGACGAGCGCCGAGGTGAGGTCGCCCGTGGGGTTCTTCTCCCGCTCCTCGGCGAGGCGCTGCATGATCCCGGCGAGGGTGCCGCCGGCCTCCAGGAACAGCCCGAGGGCGTCGTTCTCGTCCTCGATGAGCTCCGGGTCGCCGCCGGACAGGATGATGTTCGACGTCGCCAGGACCGCCGCGCGCTCCTGTTCGGGGATGCCCATGAGGTTGCAGATGATCGCGAGCGGCAGCGGGGCGCTGATCTCGGCGACGAGGTCGAAGGTGCCGTCGCCGGCCTCGGCCTTCTCCCGGGCCGCGCTCACGATCTCGCGGGCCAGCTTCTCGACGGCCTCCAGCAGTGCGTCGAGCATCTTCGGGGTGAACGCCTTGCTCACGATCCGCCGGATCTTCGCGTGGCGGGGGTCGTCCATGCTGATCAGGGAGCCGTAGAACTCGCGGAGCTCCTCGGGCAGGTCCGCGATCGACACCGCCCCCTCGCCGGAGCAGAACAGGGCCGGCTGGCTGCTGATCGCATCGACGTCGGCGTGCCGGGTGACGGCGTAGTAGCCCGGGCCGGCCTCGATGAAGGGGAACTCGGGCTCGGCGAAGAAGGCGAACGGGCGCTCGCGGCGCAGCGTCGCGAAGGCGGCCTCGCGCTCGGCGGGCGGCTTGGCCCAGAACTCCTTGTCGGACAGGTCGATGCTGTCGACCTCCGGCAGGGTGAGCGACACGGCGGGGACCTCCTGGGCGGGGACGGACACGATCGGGGTGGTGGTCATGCGAGCGCTTCCTGGTAGGTGGCCTCGGGCTCGGCGACCCCGAGGTAGGCCTGCTGGACGGCCGGGTCGGCCTGAACGACGGACGGGGGGCCGCTGCAGATGACGCGGCCGAAGTCGAGCACGTGCACGGTCGAGCACAACCCCATGACGAGCTCGACGTCGTGCTCGACGATGAGGACGCTGCCGCCGTCGGCGACGACCTCGCGCAGCAGGCCCGCGAAGGCGTGCGTCTCCTCCTCCGAGAGCCCCGAGCTGGGCTCGTCGAGCAGGAGCAGCCGCGGTCGCAGGGCGAGCGCCCGCGCCAGCTCGACCAGCCGGGCGACGCCGGTCGGGACCGCGTCGGCCATGACGTCGGCGTAGCGCTCGAGGCCCACGCGGGCGAGCTGCTCGGCGGCGACGGCCCGCGGGTCCTCGCCGTCGCTGGACCAGCTGCGGCGCAGCTCCGCGGCGGTCAGGACGTTGTCGAACACCGACAGCGAGCCGAACACCTCCAGACGCTGGAAGGTCCGGGCGATGCCGCGACGGGCCCGCTCCTGCGGCTTCCAGCCGCTGACGTCGGCGCCGTCGAGCAGCACGCGCCCCGCCGTCGGCGCCTGCAGGCCGGTGATGACGTTGAACAGGGTCGTCTTGCCGGCGCCGTTCGGGCCGATCAGCCCGGTGACGACGCCCTCCTCGACGGTCAGGGTCGCGTCGTCCACGGCCGTCAGGCCGCCGAAGCGGACGCTGACGCCGTCGATGTCGAGCAGGCTCACGCGGGGACCCCGTCGCAGCGGTAGCCCTTGGTGGGCGTGTCGACCCGGACGTACTTGCCGCCCCGGATCTGCCAGATGACGTAGCAGTTGCCCGCCTTCTTCTCCCCGGGGTCGGCCTTGGCGTAGAAGCCGTCGGCGTCGAAGCTCGTGGTGGCCTTGAGCGCCGCCAGGACCTTGGCCCGGGTCAGCTGCGGTCCGGCCTTGCGGATGGCCTGCACGAGCAGGTCGGTGGAGGCCCAGGCGTTGGCCGCGAAGCTGTCGGCCGCGCCGCCCCCGGAGGCCTGGTCGTAGAACTGCTGGAACCGGGCGACCGACGGGATGTTCGCGGCCTCCTCCTTGTTGAAGTAGAGCGCGCTGCCGTTGCTGCCGTAGATGCCCTCGGCAGCAGACGACCCGCCGAGCTTCTTGAAGAAGGTCTGGTCGTACATCAGCGGCGCCATGATCGTCGGCTTGAAGCTCTGCCGGTCGGCCTGGGGCTTGAAGTTCGACATCTCGTCCGCGTTGAAGAGCGTCAGGAACATCTTGATGCCCTTCTGCCGCATCTGGATGATGTCCGCGGTGAAGTCGGTCTCCGTGGCGCCGACGGCCCGGGTGTAGTCGAACTTCCAGCCGACCGACTCGGCGCTCTTGCGCTGCAGGGCGTAGACGTTGGTGACGGCCGGCAGGTTCACGTACATGAAGGCGCTGTGGGCGACGACGTCCTTGCCGAACTTCTTGGTCGCCCAGGCGTAGATGCCGTTGCCGACCTTGTCGCCGATCGGGTTCACGCTGAAGTTGTTCGGCAGGGCGTTCGCCTGCGGGGTCACGGCGAGGTGGACGTCGGGGACCTTCGGGTTCTTGGCCAGGACCGTCGCGCCGCAGGAGTCGAACAGGGAGAACGAGCCGGAGAAGGCGAACACCTTGTCCACCAGCCCCGAGTGGCCGCTGCGGTCGCCCTCGCAGGACGTCTGGCTGTCCGCGACGGCGATCTTGAGCTTGCGGCCGTAGATCCCGCCCTGGCTGTTCACGTAGCGGATGTAGGCGTTCGTGCCGTTGACCGAGGTCTGGAACAGGCCCGGCTGCGGGCCGGACAGGTCCGCGACGTTGCCGAGGGTGATCGTGGTCGCCGTGACGCCGACGTCGGTCGCGCCGCCGTTGCCGCCGGCCGGAGCGGGAGCACCGACGCCCTTGCCGCCGCCCTTGGTGCCCGCGGTCCCGGCCG
>JAOPWW010000290.1 GCA_025965495.1 Frankiales bacterium | reverse complement strand
CTCATCACCCCGATCGCCGAGCAGATCGCCCGCAACGGCACGGCCGACGTCGTCCTCGGCGGCGGCCTGGCCCGCTTCGAGCCCGACGACGCGAAGGCGCTCAGCGACCAGGGCTACACGGTCCTCGGCAGCTACGGCGACCCTGCCCTGGCCCCCGGCCAGCAGACCGCGGCCACCCAGCGCGTGGCGACCCGCAGCGACCTGCAGGCCGCGGCCGGCGACAAGGTGATCGGCCTGTTCAACCGCGGCAACATGACCGTGGAGACGACCAAGGCCGCCACCAGCACCGTCGTCAAGGACGAGCCGTCGCTGGCGGAGATGACCACCAAGGCCATCAGCCTGCTCGACGGCAGGAGCTCCAAGGGCTTCCTGCTGCAGGTCGAGGGGGCGCTCATCGACAAGCGCTCCCACGCCAACGACGCGACCCAGACGCTCGGCGAGATCAAGGCCTTCGACGACGCCGTGAAGGTCGCGATGGACTTCGCGCAGAAGGACGGGCACACCCTGGTCCTGACGACGGCGGACCACGAGTGCGCCGGCTTCGACATCGTCGAGAAGGGCACGTTCACCAACGCGGAGGCGAAGAACTTCCCGGGCACCGGCAACGTCGACGGCGGCAACCGCGCCAACGACAGCGCGGTCGTCCGCAGCGGCAGCCAGGTCAAGGACCCAGCCCGCAGCACCGGGGCGAACAACGCTCCCGGCTCCGCGGTCGGCAACTTCGCGCCGGCCTACTTCCGCACCGCGGACGACCCGGCCGGCCTGCCCGACGGCGACCCCCGCGACAGCCTCTGGCTGACCTACCTGTCCGGTAACCACACCGGTGCGGACGTGAACGTCTTCGCGACCGGTCCGGGCGCGCAGCAGTTCGCCGGCAGCCAGGACAACACCGCGCTCTACACGAAGATGTACGGCGCGCTGCGGGCGCTCGGGAACAAGGCCCCTCCTGCGGCACCCGCCCAGAGGGAGCCGCTGGCGTTCCGGACCATCGTCCAGGGGCGCGGCAACGGCACGGTCCTCGTCGCCGTCAACGACGTGTCGCCGGCCCAGCCCGGTGCGCGGGTGGACCTGTTCTACGTCGACCGCGGCGTCCGGAGGTTCGTCCGGGCCCTGACGCTGAACGCGGCCGGCCGGACCACCATGACGCCCGCGACCTTCGTGTTCACGAAGGGCACGTCCCCGACGTTCGTCGTGCGGATCGTCCCGGTCGACGGCGTCAGCGCCGTCACCACCAGCGCGCCCTTCACCGGGTACGCGAACTAGCCCAGCCCCTTCCCGCGGGGAGGGCCGCCCCGTGTCCCGGGCGGCCCTCCCCGCGCCGCTGCTCTCCGAGAGGTCCCGCCGTGCGCCGCGCCGCGCTCCTGCTGCTGCTCGTCCTCCCGCTGTCCGCCTGTGCGGGCAGCCCCTCCCCTGTCGCTGCCCCGCAGCTCGCCGCCGCGACGACGTCCCCCGAGCCAGGACCGGCCGCGGCCCCCGCGACCTTGGACTCACCCGTGCCCCGCGGCACGGTCAGTCGCGAGCCAGGTCCCTTCGACGACCGGTTCCGCCTGACCGGCACCCGGCTGGCCGCGGACGGCGTGCACACCCGCGTCGACGTCACGAGCGACGTCAGCGACGTCCTCGCGCTCGAGGTCGTCGCGCACTTCTACGACGCGCGCGGTGCGCTGCTCGGCAGCGGCCGCGCGACGCACAGCGACGAGGAGATGGTCGCGCACGGCGGGACCCCCGACGAGCACGTGGAGCTGCTGGTGCCGACCACACCGGCCTGGGCGTCCCGCGTCACGAGCGCTGTCCTGTCGGTGCCGGTCCTGGTCAACGAGTAGCCGTCGACGCCGGGCGACGAACTCCTGCCTGACCCCGGCGTGGCACTCGTCACCGGTCTGAGGACGCGTCGGACAGGCCGGCGTCGCCCGCCGTTCACCTGCGGCCGCTGCACTCGGGGCGTCCCAGCCGCCTGCCCCGAGGGAACCTCCCGTGCACCGCTCCACGCTCTACCGCCTCGGCCTCGGCCTCGGCACCTGCGCCGGCCTGGCCGGACTCGTCCTGTCGGCCGGCGCCGACCCGCTCCCGCACCTGACCCCGACCAGCCCCACCGGTGTCTACGCCGAGGGCGCGTCGCTCGCGAACGGCCGCCTGGTGAAGCCGGTCGGCCGCCGCACCACCACCGGTGACTTCCCGGTCGCGCTCGTCGTCTCGCCCGACGGCCGGACCGGCGTGCTGGCCGAGAGCGGTCAGGGCCAGGGCGCGACGGAGCAGAGCGACGAGGGGCTCGAGGTCGTCGACCTCGCCAGCGGGAAGGTCGTGCAGACCGTCCGCGACCACGAGAAGGACCAGCCGACGTTCTACAACGCGGGTCTGTCCTTCAGCCGCGACGGCGGGCACCTGTACGCCACGGGCGGCGGGAACGACCAGGTCTACGACTACGCGGTCAGCGGTCAGCACCTGCGGCTCGTGCACCGCTTCAAGAGCTCCCTGCGCACGGGCGCGCCGACCGTGCCCGGCACCGCCAACGGCGGGATCCCGGGATCGGCCCCCACGGTCGGGGACGTCGCAAGGTTCAGCAAGGGCGTCGCCGCGCTGCCCGACGGCTCCGCCGTCGTCGTGACGAACGAGCAGGGCTCGACCGTCGCCGCCCTGTCGACCAAGGACGGGTCCCTGCTCTGGGAGACGCCGGTGGGCGGCGCGGGCCAGGCGGGCGGCGCGTACCCGGGCGCCGTCGTCGTGCGCCCCGGCGGGCAGACCGCCTACGTCGCCGCCCAGGGCCTAAACGCGGTGCTGACCCTGGACACCGCCACCGGCGCGCTGCTGGCCACGACCCCCGTCGGCGACCACCCGACCGCGCTCGCCCTCACCGGTGGCGGCTCGGACCTGCTGGTCGCCAACAGCAACGACGACTCCCTGTCGGTGCTCGACACCAGCAGCCCCGTGCCGACCTCCGTCCGCCAGCTCTCCACCCACCTGGTCGCCGGCGAGGCGAACGGCAGCACCCCGAACGGGGTCGCCGTGGACGACCGGCACGGCCGCGTCTACGTCACGATGGCCGGCGACGACGCCGTCGCCGTGTTCGACACCGACGTGCGGGGACCGAAGCGCTACGACCCGGCGAGCCTGCGCTACGCCGGCGCCGTCCCCGCCGGTTTCTTCCCGTCGGCGGTCGCCACCCGGCGCGACGGCACGGTGCTCGTCGCCTCCTCCAAGGGCCTCGGCGGGGCACCGATCACGGACAGGGACCAGTACATCGTCAACAAGCGGTCCGGCCTGCTGCAGACGCTGCCGCGCCCGACCGGCGGGACGCTCGACCGGTACACCAGGGACGCCCGCGCCTACCTGACCCGTCCGGCGACGCTCAACAGCCGCCGGCCGGCGGACTCGCCGATCCCCACGGTCGCGCACCGGGGCGAGAGCCCGATCAAGCACGTGGTGATGGTCGTGCGCGAGAACCGCACGTTCGACCAGGTCTTCGGCGACCTGACCCGCAAGGACGCCGACGTCGAGCCCGCCTACACCGCGTTCGGCGCGAAGGA
>JAOPWW010000254.1 GCA_025965495.1 Frankiales bacterium | reverse complement strand
CGACCAGCTCACCCTGGCGGCGACCGACCGCTACCGCCTCGCCGTCCGCACCCTGTCCTGGAACCCCACCGACAGCGGCGTCTCCCAGGTCGCCCTCGTGCCGGCCAAGACGCTCGCCGACACCGCCCAGGCGCTCACCGGCGGCCCCGAGGACACGCTCGCGCTGTCCTCCGGCTCCTCCGGCGAGGGGATGATCGGCTTCGAGGGCGCCGGCCGCCGCACCACGACCCGGTTGATCGACGGCGAGTTCCCGAAGTACCGCGCGCTGCTGCCCGACACCCACGCGGCGACGGCGGAGGTCGCCACCGCGCCGTTCGTCGAGGCCGTCAAGCGCGTCCAGCTGGTCAGCGTCGTGGCGGCCCGCAACGCCCCCGTCGTCCGCCTGTCGTTCAGCGCCGACGGCGTCGTGCTCGAGGCCGGCGGCCAGGACGACGCCCAGGCCTCCGAGCGCCTGGACTGCGTCTGGGAGGGCGAGCCGATGTCGATCGCGTTCAACCCGGGCTACCTGCTCGACGGACTGTCCGCCGTCGACAGCGAGACGACGACGCTGTCGTTCACCGCGCCCTCCCGGCCCGCGGTCCTCACCGGCGGCAAGCAGTCCGACGAGGTCGCGGCCTACCGCTACCTGCTGATGCCGGTGCGCCTCTCCGGCTGAGCGCGGCCCCCAGGACGCTTGCACGGACAACCACCAGGACGGAGGCGCGGGTGCTCGACCGGACGCTCTACGAGCGGCCCGTCCCCCTCGTGGGCGACCGCACGAGCGCGGCCGAGCGAGCCGCCGACCCGACCGCCTGGGCCTTCCCGGACGCCGTCCGCGGGGCACTCGCCGACGTCGTGGGGGCTCGGCGCGACGTCCGCCGCTACCGACCGGACCCCGTGCCCGACGACGTCCTGGAGCGGGTGCTCGAGAGCGGCCACGCCGCGCCCTCGGTGGGGCACTCCCAGCCCTGGCGGTTCCTCGTCGTCACCGCCCCTGACCTGCGGGAACAGGCCTCGGTGATGGCCGACCGGTGCCGGCTCGAGCAGGCCGCCGGCATGGACCCCGACGCCGCCCGGCAGCTGCTCGCGCTGCAGCTGGAGGGCATCCGGGAGGCGCCCGTCGGCGTCGTCGTGTGCTGCGACCGGCGGGCGGCCGCAGCCGGGGTGCTCGGCCGGGCGACCTTCCCCGACAGCGACGTCTGGTCGTGCGCCTGCGCGATCCAGAACATGTGGCTCACCGCCCGGGCCGAGGGGCTGGGCCTGGGGTGGGTGACCCTGTTCGACCCGGCCGAGCTCGGCGCGCTGCTGCACCTGCCCGACGGCGTCGTGACGCTCGGCTGGCTGTGCCTGGGGTGGCCGGACGAGCGGCCGCCCGCCCCCGGCCTCGAGCGGGCCGGCTGGTCGCGCCGCGCGCCCCTGTCCGACGTCGTCCTGCACGACCGCTGGCCGGCCTCGGACGCCCCCGAGCCGCCGGCGTCACGGCTGCGGGCCCCCGTCCCCCGGCAGGTCGTCGGCGCCCGCGACGGCTCCGACGTGCTGCTGACCCCGCCGTCGTCGCTGGGGGTGCTGGACCGGGCGGTCGACCGCGTCGTGGCGCTCGGCCGGGGCGACGTCACCGGCGGGGCGCTGGTGCTGGCCGTCGGCCGGCACGACGTCGTCGCGCACGGTGTCAGCGCGTTCCCGGCCAGCGTCACGGAGGACGTGCTCGCGGCCAGCCGGGCGGGGACCTCGCTCGGGGCGGTGTCGGCCCGGGCGGCGGGCCTGGCCCTGCACGTCGTCGACGCCGGCCGGACCAGCGGCGACCTGGCCACGACGGACCCGCTGACCCGTGACCGGACCGAGCAGCTGCTGGAGCAGGGGCGGGCGCTCGGCGGTCGCCTGGCCGTCGGCGGTCTCGTCGCCCTGGGCGAGGTCGGGACGGGGAACACGACGGTGGCCTCCGCACTTGCGGCGAGCCTGCTGCACCAGGAGCCCGCATCTGCGGTGGGACTGGGCTCCGGGGCGGACAGCGCCATCCTGGCGGCCAAGCGCGACGTCGTCGGCCGGGCCCTCGCGCGCTGGTCGTCCGTGCCCCGCTCCGACGACCCGGTCGAGCGGCTCTCTGTCCTCGGCGGTCCCGAGCTGGCCGTGCTGACCGGCGTCGTGCTCGGGGTCGCCGCGGCCGGGGGCCTGGTGGTCCTGGACGGGCTCGCGACGGGCGTGTGCGCCCTGCTGGCGGTCCGGGCCGAGCCCGGGGTGGTGGCGTCGCTGGTGGCGGGGCAGCGCAGCAACGAGCGGGCCGCGGGCGACGTCCTCGTGCGGCTGGGGCTCGAGCCGCTGCTGGACCTGCGGCTGCGGGCCGGGGAGGGCGTCGGTGCGGCCCTCGGCGCGCAGCTGCTGCTGTCCGGCCTGCGGCTGCGGACCGAAGGAGCCCGCACGGGGTAGGGCCTCGGACGGACGCAGTTCCCGCGGGACGACGAGAGGCAGCACACGTGAAGATCGGGATGATCGGGCTCGGCCGGATGGGCGGCAACATGGCCGAGCGGCTGCGCCGGGGGGGCCACGAGGTCGTCGGCTACGACCGCAGCGCCGAGAGCGGCCGGCAGGTCGGGTCGCTGGAGGAGCTGGTGGGGTCGCTGGAGGCTCCCCGCGTCGTCTGGGTGATGGTCCCGGCGGGACAGCCGACCTACGACACCGTGGACGCGCTGGCCGCGCTGCTCGAGGAGGGCGACCTCATCGTCGACGGCGGCAACTCGCGCTACACCGACGACCAGCGCCACGCCGTCGAGCTCGCGCCTCAGGGCATCGGCTTCGTGGACTGCGGCGTCAGCGGCGGCGTCTGGGGGCTGACCGAGGGCTACGCGCTGATGTGCGGCGGCGACCCCGAGCAGGTCGCGAAGGTGCAGCCCGTCTTCGACACGCTCAAGCCCGAGGGCGACAGCGGCTTCGTCCACGCCGGCAAGGTCGGCGCCGG
>JAOPWW010000251.1 GCA_025965495.1 Frankiales bacterium | reverse complement strand
TCGACGGCGACGGGCTGCGGATCCGCTACGGCGCGCAGGACCTGTCCGAGCACGACGAGGGGGCGTACACCGGCGAGGTCAGCGGGGCGATGCTCGCCAAGCTCGGCTGCACCTACGTGACGGTCGGCCACAGCGAGCGCCGGCAGCACCACCGCGAGGACGACGCGCTGGTCGGCCGCAAGGTCCAGGCGGCCCTCCGGCACGGGCTCACCCCGATCCTGTGCGTCGGCGAGGGCCTGGACGTCCGCGAGCAGGGCGGCCAGGTCGCCCACTGCGTCGCGCAGGTGGGCCGGGCGCTGGAGGGCGTGCCGGCCGAGCAGGCCCGCACCGTCGTCGTCGCCTACGAGCCGGTCTGGGCGATCGGCACCGGCAGGGTCGCCACGCCGGCCGACGCGCAGGAGGTCTGCGGCGAGGTCCGGCGCACCCTCGCCGAGCTCTACCCGGGGGAGACCGCGGACGCGGTGCGCGTGCTGTACGGCGGCTCGGTGAAGAGCGACAACGTCGTGGCGCTCCTGGAGCAGCCCGACGTCGACGGCGCGCTCGTCGGGGGCGCCAGCCTCGACGCCGAGGAGTTCGCGAGGATCTGCCGCTTCCCCTCGCTCTGAGGCGGACGGTCGCCGTCGCCCTCGTGCGGTGACCGTCTGGCTGTGACCGACCTGGGAGGCGCGGTAACTCTTGCGTCACGATGGGCGCTACCGGGCACGACACGCCTTCCACCTGCCCGTGCGACGTGCGTACTGTCCGGCCATCGACGTCAGACCGACGTCCGCGCCCCGGACGGTGTCCGGAGCGCATCGGCACGCCCGGGCACCGCGAGGTGTCCAGGAGAGGTGGAACATGCTCAGCAAGCGGAAGGGTCTGACCTCGGTCGCCCTGATGGCGGGCCTCGCCCTGACGGCGTCGGCCTGCGGTGGCGGTAGCGACAGCGGCACGCCCGGCAAGTCGGACGCGGACGGCACGCCGAAGAAGGGCGGCACCCTGCGCATGCTCGGTGCCGGCGACATCGACCACATGGACACCGCCAGCGCGTACTACACGGTCAGCTACACGCTGCTGCGGATGATCTCGCGCCAGCTCGTCAGCTACCCGAACTCCACGGACGACTCGAAGGCCAACACCCCGGCCCCCGACCTCGCCACCGAGATCCCCGAGCCCACCGACGGCGGCAAGACCTACACGTTCACGATCAAGGACGGCGCCCAGTGGGACGCCAAGACGGGTCCGCGCCAGATCACCGGTGCCGACGCCGCCCGCGGCTTCAAGCGCCTGTGCAACCCGGTCCAGCCGACCGGCGCCAAGGGCTACTTCGCCGGCGTCATCGAGGGCATGGCCGAGTACTGCGCCAAGTTCGAGAAGGTCGCGGGCACCATCCCGGCCATCAAGGACTTCGTGGAGAAGAACGAGATCTCCGGCGTCAAGGCCGACGGCAACAAGGTCACCATCACGCTGACCCAGCCGGCCGGTGACTTCCTCAACATCCTCGCCCTGCCGTTCTCCAGCCCGGTGCCGGTCGAGGCCCTCGACTACCTGCCGGACAGCCCGGAGTTCCGCCAGAACTTCGTCTCCAGCGGCCCGTACAAGATCACGACGTACGTCGCGGACAAGCAGATCGAGCTCGACCGCAACCCCGCGTGGAAGGCGTCCACGGACGACATCCGCAAGGCCAACGTCGACAAGATCTCCATCACCGAGGGCTCCGACGAGGGCCCCGTGCAGCAGCAGCTCGAGGCCGGCACCGCCGACCTCAGCTGGGACACCACGGTCCCGACCGCGAACGTCCCCGCCCTGCAGGCCAAGAAGGACGACAAGCTCGTGCTCGCCGACAACGGCAGCACGAACCCCTACATCGTCATCAACTTCAACAGCCCGAACGCGAAGGGTGCGCTGAAGAACCAGAAGGTCCGCCAGGCGATCAACTACGCGGTCAACAAGAAGAACATCATCCAGGTCCTCGGTGGCCCGACGCTGTTCAAGCCGCTCGGCCAGATCCTGACGCCGCCGATCCTGGGCTACAAGGAGTTCGACCCGTACGCCACCACGGACAGCGCGGGCGACCCCGTCAAGGCCAAGCAGATGCTCGCCGACGCCGGCTACCCGAACGGCCTCGACCTCATCTTCCTGTACCGCAACAAGGGCAAGGCCCCGCAGATCGCCACCACCCTGCAGGCCGACCTCAAGAAGTCCGGCATCAACCTGAAGCTCAAGCAGGTCCCGCCGGCCGACTTCTACACGCAGCACCTGTCCAAGCCGTCGGCCACCAAGGCCGGTGACTGGGACCTCGCTGCCCCCGGCTGGAACCCGGACTGGGCCGGCAACGCCGCCCGTTCGTTCTTCGTCCCGCTCCTCGACGGCACCCAGTGCGGCGAGGGCTCGACGAACTACAACTGCTACAACAACCCCGAGGTCAACGGCCTGATCAAGCAGGCGCTCGCCGAGCAGGACCAGACCAAGGCCGGCGACCTGTGGCACCAGGCCGACGTGAAGACGATGGACGACGCCCCCTGGGTCCCCATCACCACGGGCAAGACGCCGTACTACCACGGTGACCGCGTCGGCAACTGGGTCTACTTCCCCTTCGCCAACAACGCTGACATCACCAACGTCTTCCTGAAGTCCTAGCACCTCCGCACCACGTCGAGGCCCGTCCCCGGACCCCCGGGGGCGGGCCTCGGCCGCGCGCCCGGCCGGCCCGTGTGACCAGCACGTCTCGGCCGTGTTCCGCCTCCGGACGGCGCACCGACCCGGGCTCTGCGCAGCCCGGAACGGTCCGTCCCGTGTGCCAGACTCCTACGACCGCTCGACGCCGCCCCCTGCGGGCGGCGCACCCGCCCCCGTCCACCCGACGGGCGAGCCTCCCCGGCGCCGCACCCGGTGCCCCGACGCTGCACGAGGGACCATGAGCCTGCTCGACGTGACCGACCTCCGGGTCGCCTTCCCGACGGAGGACGGCCTGGTCCGGGCGGTGCAGGGCATCAGCTTCTCCATCGAGCCCGGCCAGAC
>JAOPWW010000242.1 GCA_025965495.1 Frankiales bacterium | reverse complement strand
TTCGCGCTGCACCGCGGCGGCAAGGTCGAGGTCGTCTCGCGCGTCTCGGTCGCCACCCGCGAGGAGCTCTCCCTGGCGTACACGCCCGGCGTCGCGAAGGTCTGCACCGCCATCGCCGAGCAGCCGTTGCTGGCCTACGACTACACGTGGAAGTCGCACACGGTCGCCGTCGTCACCGACGGGACCGCGGTGCTCGGCCTCGGCGACATCGGCCCGACCGCGGCGCTGCCCGTGATGGAGGGCAAGGCGCTGCTGTTCAAGCAGTTCGGCGGCATCGACGCCGTCCCGATCTGCCTGGACGTCACCGACGTCGACGAGCTGGTCGAGACGATCGTGCGGCTCGCCCCGGCGTTCGGCGGCATCAACCTCGAGGACATCAGCGCGCCCCGGTGCTTCGAGGTCGAGCGCCGCGTCCAGGAGCGCCTCGACATCCCCGTCTTCCACGACGACCAGCACGGCACGGCCATCGTCGTGGTCGCTGCGCTGCAGAACGCCGCCCGCCTCACCGGCCGGAGCCTCGGGGACCTGCGCGTCGTCGTCAGCGGCGCGGGCGCGGCCGGGATCGCGGTGTCCAAGATGATCCTCGACGCCGGCATCGGCGACCTCGCCATCGCGGACCGCCAGGGGATGATCTACACCGGCCGCAGCGGGCTCAACGTCGAGAAGCAGGCCTTCGCCGAGATCAGCAACACCGGCCGCCTCACCGGCAGCTTCGAGGAGGCCCTCGCGGGCGCCGACGTGCTCCTCGGGCTCTCCGGCGGGACGGTCGCGCCCGAGGCGGTCCGCTCGATGAACCCCGGCTCGATCGTGTTCGCCATGGCCAACCCGGTGCCCGAGGTGCTGCCGGAGGTCGCCCACGCGTGCGGCGCCGCCGTCGTCGCGACCGGACGCAGCGACTTCCCGAACCAGATCAACAACGTGCTCGCCTTCCCCGGGGTGTTCAAGGGCGCGATGAGCGTGCGGGCCCGGTCGGTCAGCGAGGGCATGAAGGCGGCCGCGGCCAACGCGCTCGCGGGCGTCGTCGCCGACGAGCTGACGGCCGACTGCGTCATCCCCTCGCCGTTCGACGCGCGGGTCGCCCCCGCCGTCGCCGCCGCGGTGGCGCAGGCCGCCCGCGACGAGGACCTCGCGCGGCTCTGACGGCCCGGGCATAGGGTCCGCCTCGTGCTCGCCGCCTCCTGCGTCTCCCAGTCCGCCGACGACCCGCTGTCCGGTCTCGAGGTCGGGGACCGTCCCGACCCCGAGGTCCGCGACGGCTGGGCCCGTGTCACCGTCAAGGCCGCCTCGCTGAACCACCACGACCTGTGGTCGCTCAAGGGCGTCGGCCTCGCGCCGGACCGCCTGCCGATGACCCTCGGCTGCGACGCCGCCGGCGTCACCGACGACGGCACCGAGGTCGTCGTGCACGGCCTGGTCGGCGACCCGTCCTGGAAGGACGACGAGACCCTCGACCCCAAGCGGACGATCCTGTCCGAGCTGCACCAGGGCACGCTCGCCGAGCAGGTCGTCGTCCCGCTGCGCAACCTCGTGCCGAAGCCGGCCGGGCTGTCGTTCGAGCAGGCCGCCTGCCTGCCCACGGCGTGGCTGACCGCCTACCGGATGCTGTTCACCCAGTCCGGCGCGAAGCCGGGCGACCGCGTGCTGGTGCAGGGCGCGGGCGGCGGCGTCGCCACGGCCGCGATCGCGCTGGCGAAGGCCGCCGGCCTGGTCGTGTTCGCCACCAGCCGCGACGCCGACAAGCGGGCCCGCGCGCTCGAGCTCGGCGCGACCGAGGTCTTCGAGAGCGGGGCGCGCCTGCCCGCCAAGGTCGACGCCGTGATCGAGACCGTCGGCAAGGCCACCTGGTCGCACTCGATGCGCGCCCTGCGCCCCGGCGGCACCCTCGTCGTCTCCGGCGCGACCAGCGGCCCGGACCCGAGCGCCGACCTCAACCGGCTGTTCTTCCTGCAGCTCCGCGTCGTCGGCTCGACCATGGGCACCCGCACCGAGCTCGAGCAGCTGATGCGCTTCCTCGACGCGACGGGCACCACGCCGCTCGTCGACGAGGTGTTCCCGCTCTCGCGCGCCCGGGACGCGTTCGCCAAGCTCGCGACGGGGGACGTGTTCGGCAAGCTCGTCCTCACGCCCTGACCCAGGGTCCGACCGCCTCGCGAGGAGCCGCCCTGTGGTGATCCCGGTCCACGACGTCAACCCGCACCGGCGGACCCCCGTCGTCACGTACGCGCTGATCGCGGTCAACGTCGTGGTGTTCCTGTTCAGCCCGATCGCCTCGACGATCACCGGCAGCGGCAGCGCGGCCTCGCAGTGCCGGCAGGTCGCCTTCCTGGACCACTACGCCGCCAAGCCCGACGAGGTCATCGGCCAGGACCAGCCGTCGCAGGTGGCCACGGGCCGGGTCGCCCGCGACGACCAGGGCCGCGTCGGGTGCGAGACCGCCGCGCCCGGCTACCGCAAGAACGCGTTCGTGTCCGTGCTGTTCGCGATGTTCCTGCACGGCGGCTGGCTGCACCTGCTGGGCAACATGCTGTTCCTCTACGTGTTCGGCGACAACGTCGAGGACCGCCTGGGCCGGCTGCGGTACCTGCTCTTCTACCTGGTCTGCGGGTACGCGGCGACCTACGGCTTCTCGGCCGCCGACCCCTCCTCGGTGCAGCCGCTGGTCGGCGCGTCCGGAGCGATCGCCGGCGTGCTCGGCGGCTACCTCGTGCTGTTCCCGAAGGCCCGCGTCTGGTCGCTGCTGACCTTCTTCTTCTTCCTGCCGGTGCGCCTGCCCGCCTGGCTGGTCCTCGGGTCGTGGTTCCTGCTGCAGGCCGTCTACTCGCTCGGCGCGGGCATCACCGACGCCACCGGCGGGGGAGGCGTGGCCTACGTCGCCCACGTCGTCGGCTTCGTCGTCGGGATGTTGCTGGTGCTGCCGCTGCGCGGCTCCGGCCGCGACCGGCGGATCGCCGACCCGCGCTTCGGCCCGTACGCCCGCCGGTGAGCACCCGCGCGCGGCGCCCCGTCCGCAGGGGCAGGCCGGCCCTGCGCGGGCTGGTCCGGGGGGTCGGTGTGGTGTCGGTCGGGCTCGGGGCGCTGGCTGCGGTCCGCCCCCAGCAGGTGGCCGCCGCCGGTGGGGTCCGCGAGCCGGACGCGCCCCTGCTGCCGCTGCTGGTCCGGCTCGTGGCGGCGCGCCAGGTCAGCCTCGGGCTGGCCCTGCTGACCCGGTCGCCGGTCGACGTCGGGCGCGCCTCGGGGCTGTTCCTGCCCACGACCGTGCTCGACGCCGCGGCCGTGCTCGCAGCCGTCCGGGGCGGCGTGCTCCGCCCCCGGTCCGCCGTCATGGCGCTGACCGTGTTGGCGACGAACGTCGCCGTCACCCGGGCCGACCGCGACCGCTAGCAGGACCCGGCCGCATCGACGCCGGGGGCAGCCGGCCTGCCCCGTGCGCGTCGCGCTGTCGGAGGCACCGGTGGTCGTGCCGGACCGGGCCGCGGGCAGGTGCGCCGGAATCGACGACGCGGCGGCAGCGCTGTCCTCCTCCGTGGGACGCGGGACGGCGAGGACGACCGGGACGGCGGCGGTGCTGCTCGCCGCGGCGCACCCGGTGCTGGCCGCGCTGGCGCTGGCGGCCCTGGTCGTCGTCGCCGCGACCGGGGCCTGGCAGCTGCTCGCGGCACCGGTCGCGTGGGTGGTGTTCGGCGTCGTCGGGTCGCTCGTGCAGCCCGACACCCTCCCCGGGCGCCCGGTGCGGCCCGCGGAGGAGCCCGAGCTCGCGGCGCTCCTCCACGACGTCGCCGGCCAGGCCGGCTTCCGGGCTCCGCTGTCGGTCCGGGTCGTGCCAGACGTCGAGGCGGCCCTCGGACCCGTCCGCTGGCGGGGCACGACCGCCTACGTGCTGCTGCTGGGCTGGCCGCTGCTGCAGGGGCTGGCCGAGGACGAGCTGACGGCTGTCGTCGCCCACGAGCTGGCCCACCACCGGCACGCGAGGGACCGGGCGACGCGCTGGCTGCTCTCTGCCCGCGAGCAGCTGGCCGACAGCCGGGCGGACCGCGTCCGCGTGCACCACGCGCTGGCCGACCGGCTGCTGCTCGCCACCCGCGACGACGCGTGGGGTCCGGAGCTGGCGGCCGACCAGGACAGCGTGCGCATCGCCGGGGCGGACGCCGCCGGGCGGGCCCTGGTGCGCACCGACCTGCTGCGAGCGGCCTTCGCCCTGCTCGCCGACCCGTGGCTGGACGTCCTGGGCGAGCGCGAGCAGCGACCCCTGGACCTGTACGAGGCCGTCTCCGAGGCGCTGACCGACCCGTACGTCGTCGCCGGGCTGCGACGGGCCCTGGACGACGAGGCCCTGCTGTCGACCACCGGGGACAGCCACCCGCCGACCGCGACCCGGCTGGCCTCGGTCGGGCGTCCCGCTCCCGAGCTGCCGCTCGTGCGGCCCCTCGCGCTCCGCACCGGGGAGGAGGTCCGGGCCTGGTGCACCGGCCAGCTCGTCGACCCCGACGCGACCCCGGTGCGGCTGCTGGACCTCCCGCCGGAGCAGCGTGAGCGGCCGGCCGCCGAGGCGGCAGCGGCTCTGGCCGAGGCGACCGGTGCCCCTGACGGCGGGACGGCGCTGCTGCGGACGCTCGACGCCGTGGACGACGGGGCGTGGCATCAGGTCGCCCTCCGGCTCGAGCCCGAGCTCCGGTCGGCGCCGCCGGACGTGCGCGAGCTGGCGAGCCGCGACGTGCTGGCGGGCTGCGCCGCCGCGGTCCTGTGGCAGGTCCTCGTCGGCGGCGGCTGGAAGCGCGCGAGCTCCTGGAGGGCGGGCGTGCTGCGGTCGGCGGACGGACGCACGGCCCTGACGCGCGACCTGCTCGAGGACGCGATCACCCGCGAGGACACCCAGCAGGTCCGCGGGCTGGTCGCCGAGGCCCGGCGCGAGGTGGCGTGAGCGCGCCCCGGCCCGTCCTGCGCGTCGCGCTGGCCGGGCTCCTGGCGACCGTGCTCGGCCTCGTCGGGGTCGCCGCGCCGCTCCTGGTGCTCGAGCACCGCTACACCACGGCGCGGGCCGCGGCGACGGCGACAGCGGCCGGGACGGTGGTGGCCGACGACCTGGGTGACAGCGGCGACGTGCGCGTGCGGTGGGTGGACGCGGCGGGGCGGACCCGCACGCAGCGGTTCGGTGTCTACGACACCGACCGGTACCGGACCGGCCGGTCGTTCGCCGTGCGCTACGACCCTGCGCACCCGGACCGGGCGGCCTTCCCGGGCGACCCTGACGAGACCTCCGCCGAGGACGACCTGGTGGTCCCGACCGGGATCGCCGCGGTCGTGGCCGTCCTGCTCGTGCTGCCGTGGCTGCTGCGCGGAGGGCTGTTCCGCCTCCGGCTGCGCCGGCCGGGCGTGCGGCTGCCCGCCACCCTGCTGAGCTGGCAGCGGCCCACCTCCGGCCCGCTCGACGCCGGCGGCAGCGGCGTGTGGCTGTCGCTGGACGCACCGGAGGGACCCCGGCTCCAGCGGGTCCTGTGGCACCCCGCGCTCGACGCGGCGCCGGAGGCGCTCGAGGTGTGGGTGCACGGGAGCACGGCCGGTCACCGGCGGGTCGCCGTCGTGCTGCCGTCCGGGGAGGCGCTGGTCCCCGTCGGCCGGCTGCGGCACGCACCGCCGCGGACCGGCGACCTGGTGCCGCGCCGGGAGACCGTCCTCGACCTGGACGAGGTGTTCCTGCTGCCGCCCGGCACGTCGCTGCCGCCCGCCTCGCCCTGGTGGTCGCGCGGCGCGCGGTACGGCGCTGCCGCGGCCGTCGTCGGGCTGGTCCTGGGCTTCCTGCTCGGCGGGGGCGGTGCTGCGGTGCTGCCCTTCACCGCGGGGACGGTCGGCGTCGTCCTGAGCCTGTGGGCCCTCGGCGGCGGGGAGCCGTAGCCGGGGGAGCCGTAGCCCGGGGAGCCGTAGCCGGGGGAGCGGCGGCCGGCGGGGAGGCTCACTCGAGCAGGTGGCGCAGGTACCGGTCCGGGGCGTCCAGGAACGCGCGCCAGTGCTGCACCACCGGGAGGTCGTCGTAGGCGGCCTGGCGCAGGCCGTGGTCGCCGAGCTCGAGCAGGGTCGCTCCTGGCAGGGCCGCCAGCACGGGGCTGTGGGTCGCGCAGACGACCTGCGCGCCCGCCGCCCGGAGCTCCTGCAGCAGCGCGAGCAGTCCCAGACAGGACGAGAACGACAGGGCCGACTCGGGCTCGTCGAGCAGGAAGAAGCCGTAGCCGTCGAACCGCTCGCGCAGGACCGCGAGGAACGACTCGCCGTGGCTCATCTCGTGGAAGCGCGGCTCCGGGGAGCGCCCGGGGTGCTCCTCCAGGTAGGTGTAGAGCCCGTGCATGGTCTCGGCCCGCAGGAAGTAGGAGGACGCCTGCCGGCCGGGAGAGCGGACCAGGCGCAGCACCTCCGCGAGCGGTGACTCGGTCGCCCGGGTGCGGTGCTGCGCGCCGCGCGAGCCGCCCTCGGGGTTGAGCCCGTAGGCGCCGGCCAGCGCCTCGACCACGGTGCTCTTGCCCGAGCCGTTCTCGCCCAGCAGGAAGGTGACGCCGGGTGCGAGGTCCAGGCCGTCGCGCAGCAGCTGGGCGACGGCGGGCAGCGCGAAGGGCCAGCCGCCCGGGACACCGGCCTCCGGGTCGCGCTCCACCCGCCGCACCGGCGGGCCGGCCGGTGCCCGCCTGGAGGGAGCCACCTCAGCCCCGCCGGGCGTCGCCGGTCACGGTCCTACTCGTCGTCGTCCTCGAGCCGGGCCAGCCAGGTCGTGAGCCTGTCGACGGGCACCTCGAACTCGGGGTTGAGGTCGACGAACTCGCGCATCCGGCCGGCCAGCCACGCGAGCGTGACGCGCTCGTCGCCGCGCCGCTCCTCGAGCTCCTCGATACCGCGGTCGGTGCTGTACACGGGTCCTCCGGGAGGTGGGAACGGCGCCGGGCGGGCCCCGCGAGGGACCCGCCCGGGACGTGCGTGCTGCTGCTAGCGCTCGAGCGCCGCCGCGACGAGCGCGGCCTGCTCGGCCTGGTGGACCTTGCTGGAGCCGGCCGCCGGGGAGGCGGAGGCCCGGCGCGAGACGCGCCGCAGCCGCAGCTGCTCGGGCAGGAACTCCGGCAGGGACAG
>JAOPWW010000226.1 GCA_025965495.1 Frankiales bacterium | reverse complement strand
GCAGCCGCTCCTGCAGCGCCTTCTCCGAGGTGAGGCCCGTCCGCCGCGCGACCACCTCGCCGAGGACGGCGTAGGCGATGTTGGAGTAGTGGTGGACGGCCCGCTGGGGCAGCACCTGCTCGGCCTGCTCGAAGCCGTCGAGCAGCTGCTCGCGGGTGGGCACCTGCAGGTCGACCCACAGGTCCCCGACCGGCTCGCGCTGCAGGCCGCTGACGTGGGCGAGCATCCGGCGCAGCGTGACGCCGCCGTGCCGGGTGCCCGGCAGGTGCTGCTCCAGGCGGTCGTCGAGGTCGAGCAGGCCGGCGTCGCGCAGCTGCAGGACGAGGACGGCGGTGAACGTCTTGGTGACGCTGCCGATCCGGTACGACACGTCGGCGGCGGCCGGCGTGCCGCCCACCTCGGCCGCGCCCACCGCCCCGGTCCAGAGCACCTCGCCCTCGCGGACGACGGCGGCGACCACGCTCGGCGCCCTCCAGGAGCGCTGCGCGTCGGCGAGGCGACGGTCGAGGTCGGCGGACCAGGCGCTCACAGCTTGCGCTTGGCGTCGTCCCGACGGCCCGGTGACCGCTGCGGCCCCTTGAGCGACTCGAGCTCGGCGTCGTACTGCGCGTACGCCTCGACGATCCGCCCGACCAGCCGGTGCCGCACGACGTCGGACGCCGCGAGCTCGGCGAAGTGCACGTCCTCGACGCCGTCCAGGATCCGCCGCACGACCCGCAGGCCGCTGACCGCACCACCGGGCAGGTCGACCTGGGTGACGTCGCCGGTGACGACGATCTTGCTGCCGAAGCCGAGGCGGGTGAGGAACATCTTCATCTGCTCGGCGGTGGTGTTCTGCGCCTCGTCGAGGATGATGAACGCGTCGTTGAGCGTGTTGTGGGTGACGAGGAAGTCCTCCGTCACGTACAGCGAGTCCTGCGCACCCACCGAGATGCACACGCACTCGGCCTCACCGGCGGGCTCGATGCTGTCGATGAACCGCGTCGGCCGTCCGCCGCCCGCGGCGTTGTACAGGGCCTTCTTGCGGGCGAGCCGGAAGGGCTCCACACCGGCGGGCAGCCGGATGTCGAGGACGTGGGCGTCGCTGCGGTGCGGGACCGGACGTCCGGCGGCGAAGCCGGGCTTGCGGCCCTCCGCAGGACGGGTGCGCACGTAGGCGACACCACCGAGGGAGCGCACGAGCCAGACGACGTCGTCGCGGAGCTGGTCGCTGCAGGTCGTGTACTGGACGCGGCAGGTGCGTCCCCGCTGGACGACGGGGCCGCCGTCGGTGTCGAGCAGTCCCTGCAGGACCGCCAGGCGCACGTCCACGGCGTTGACGAGGTAGCAGGGCGGGACCGACTTGGTGGTCGACCGTGTCCCGTCCAGCTCCAACGCGCGCAGCACCTCGGTCACGGGGTTGGCCGTCAGCAGCCCGCCGCGGTGGTAGCCGACGTGCCGCAGCGTGTAGTCGCCCTCGCCCTTGCGGACCAGCTCGATGTCCGGCAGGGCCTCCTCGAGCGCCTGGGCCAGCTCGGGGTCCCGGGTGCTGAAGCTGGGGGTGGTGCGGCCCGTGATGCAGCCGTCGCCGAGCAGCAGGCCCAGGGCGTACGGGTCCATCGGGACCTCGCTGGGGACCATCTGGACCGGGGCCACGACGGGCAGCTCGTAGCGGCGCGCGTGCGCCGCCCGGAGGTTCCCGACCATCTCCTGCGTCTGCAGCACCCGCCCCGCGCGCCCACGGCGCCGGTCGGCGGCCGTGCGGACCTGCCAGAGGTGCTCCCCGCAGGCGAGCGTGCGCGCGCCGTCCTGGGCGGTGACCCGGAACACCGGCTTGCGGCCCTGCGGGTACACCCCGAGCACGGGTGTGGGCTGCCCGTCGGACCCGACGACGAGGTCGCCCACCTCGAGCTCGCCGATCGGGCGGGCGCCCTCGGGCGTCAGGACGAGGGTGTCCACCGGCTGGGCGCGACCACGCATGTACGCGAGAGGTGCGACCTCGATGGTCCCGGCGGCCATGAGCTTGGGGATCGTCTCGGGGTCGAGCATGTCGTGCAGCGCGTCGTACAGCGGCCGCAGGTACGGGTCGATCTTCTCGAACAGCGTCCCGGGCAGGAAGCCCAGCCGCTCCCCGGCCTCGACGGCGGGCCGGGTGAGGATGATCCGCTTGACCTGCTTGGCCTGCAGCGCCTGCACGGCCTTGGCCATCGCCAGGTAGGTCTTGCCGGTGCCGGCCGGACCGATGCCGAAGGTGATGGTGTTGTCGTCGATCGCCTCGACGTAGCGCTTCTGGTTGGCCGTCTTGGGCCGGATGGTGCGGCCGCGACCCGCCAGGACCGCCAGCGACAGGACGTCGGCCGGGGTGTCGCGGGTCCCGGCGGTCGAGAGCATCGCGACGGTCCGCTCCACGGCGTCGCCGGTGAGCGTCTGGCCGGCGTCGAGCAGGGCGAGCAGCTGCGAGAAGAGCGTCTCGGCGAGGGCGTTGTCGGCGGCCGCACCCGTGATGGTGATCTCGTTGCCGCGGACGTGGACGTCGCTGGACAGCGCCTTCTCGATCACCGCGAGCAGCTCGTCGCGGCTGCCCAGCAGGCTGACCATGCTGTGAGCGCCCGGCACCACGATCTTCGTGGTGACCTTGGGGGCCGGGGCGTCAGGCACGCGTGTCACAGGTGCTCGTCATGATCATGATGCTACCCGCGCACGGGCGACTGCACCCGTCAGGCGAGCGTCCCCACCGGTCCGCCCCCGAGCACGTGGACGTGCACGTGGAAGACGGTCTGCCCGCCGTCGGCGCCCGTGTTGACCACCAGCCGGTACCCGCCGTCCAGGCCCTCGGACCGGGCGACCGCGACGGCGTCGGCCCACAGGCCCGCGAGCAGGGCCGGGTCGGCGTCGGACAGGGCGGCGAGGTCGGGGTGGTGGTCCTTGGGGACGACGAGGACGTGGACCGGCGCCGCGGGGTGGAGGTCGCGGAAGGCCAGCGTGCGGTCGGTCTCCGCGACCACCGTGGACGGCAGCTCGCCGGCGACGACGCGGCAGAAGACGCAGGACGGGTCGGTGCTCACGTGCGCTCCCGGGTGAGGTAGAGACCGACGCCGCCCAGCAGTCCGAGCAGGACGCCGGTGCCGACCGCGATGCGGACCGCCTGCGAGACGGGGTCGGCCGCGGCCGGCTCGGAGGCTGCGGCCGGGGTGCTGGACGGGGCGGGCTGCAGGACGTCGGCGTCCAGGGGGGCCGCCGCAGGGGACGGAAGCAGGACACCGACCGACGACGGCGTGGGCTCGAGGCTGGGGGTGGGCTCCGGCGTCGGGGTCACGAGCTGCGCGACGGTGGGCGCGACCACCGGGACGGGTGTCGGGGTCCGGTGGCGACGGCGGGTCGGGGAGGGCGTCGGGGCCGGGGGCGCCGACGTCGGCTCGTCGACCTGCTCCGAGGCGCTGGGCGCCGGCAGGGGCAGCAGCATCGTCGGCCCGGGCGTGGCGCTCGCGGCGGCCGCGGGGGTCTCCTGCGCGAGGACCGGGCCCGCCGCTGCCACCTGGCCCCCGAGGGCGACCGCGAGCAGGACCGCCGCCGGCAGGGCGCGGCGCAGCCCGTAGGGGCGGGGCGACGGCTCGGCGGACGGCACGCGCGGATCGTAGGACGGCGGCCCGCCGGCGTCCGGCGCTCGCGGTCAGGCGCGCCGCGGGGCACCCTGGAGCCCGACGTCGGAGGTACCGGTGAGGCGCACCCCGCGAGCAGCCCTGCTGTCGCCGCACCGCCGTGCGCTCACCGAGCTGGCCGCCCTGCTCGTGGGCGAGCCCGACCTCGCCGCCGGCGTCGTCGCGGGCGCGGCCCGGGGCCGGAGCAGGACGCCCGAGGCGCTGCTGGCCGCCGCCCGACGGTCCGTGCTGCGGACGGCCCGCCGCACCGCGAGCCCCTGGACCCGGTGCGACCCGCTGGCGGCGGTCCCCCGGCCGGAGCGCGAGGTGCTGGCCCTCCGCGCGACGACCGAGTTGTCGCTGCCCGCCGTCGCCCACCTGCTCGACCTGCCGCTGACGACGGCGGTCACCCGGGAGGCGCAGGGGCTCGCCGTCGTGGGCTGCCCGGACGCCGAGGCGTTGCGTGAGCTGCTGCGGCCGTGGCTGGCGCAGGTCCCGCTGGAGCCTGCGGTCGTCCCGGCCGTCCGCCGCTCGGGAGGGCTCCGGTCCGGGCTGGCCGTAGCCGGGCTCGCTGTGGTGGCCGTGCTCGCCGTCGTCGTCCCCGACGCCGTCCCGGCGCCGGCGGTGCGCCCGGCCGTGCAGGCCGAGGTGGCCCCGCGGCCGGCCCGGCCCGTCCCGGGCTGCCGCACCGGGGACGACCTGTGCGCGCCGACCCCGGGTCCCCGTCCGCAGGCCGTCGCTCCCCTGGCGTTCTGGCCCTTCGCCACGGACCGGCAGGCCGCGGACTGGGCGGTCGACGACGGCGGGCGGCCCTGGGCGGCGGACCCGGTCGAGGTCGCCCGCCGGCTCGGCACGGACCTGCTCGGCCTGCGCGGCGTGAGGGTGCGTGCGGTCGGCGGCGGCGTGGTGACGCTCCGGGCCGACGGCGTCCCGGGCGCGACCGTCCGGCTGGTCCGGCTCGGCCGGGGTGCGCGCCGCCCGTGGTCGGTCACGCAGGTCGTCTCCCCGGGGCTCGTGCTGGCCGACCCCGGACCCCTTGCCCCGACGACGCCGGTGACGGGCACCGGGACCGCCGCCCTGCGGCTGCTCGCGCCCGACGGCGCCGTCCTGGGGAGAGCGCCCGCCCTCGGCGGCCCCCTGCCTTGGCGCCGCGTGTGGTCGTCCGCCGCCGTCGTCGCGGTCGGCCCGGCCG
>JAOPWW010000225.1 GCA_025965495.1 Frankiales bacterium | reverse complement strand
TGCCCGGCTACCAGGAGACGCCGGTCGTGCGCCTGCTGGTGCCCGACGACGCCCCGCTCACCTTCGTCGACGTCGTCCGCGGGGAGGTGTCCGCGCCCCGGCCCGACGACCAGGTGCTGCTCAAGGGTGACGGGTTCCCGACCTACCACCTCGCCGTCGTCGTCGACGACCACCTCATGGGCATCACCCACGTGGTGCGCGGCGAGGAGTGGATCAGCTCGACCCCGAAGCACCTGCTGCTGTTCGACATGCTGGGGTGGGAGCGGCCGCAGTTCGCGCACATGCCCCTGCTGCGCAACGTCGACAAGAGCAAGATCAGCAAGCGGAAGAACCCGGCGGCGCGGCTGACCTGGTTCCAGGAGCAGGGCTACCTGCCCGAGGCGCTGCTGAACTTCCTCGGCCTGCTCGGGTACAGCCAGCCGGACGGCTCCGAGGTGTTCACGTTCGCCGACATGAGCCGCGACTTCGACTGGAGCCGGGTCAACACGGTCGGGCCGGTGTTCGACCTCGACAAGCTGCTGTGGCTCAACGGCCACTACCTGCGCGAGCTCCCGGCCGAGGACCTGGTGCAGCGGATGCTCCCCTTCCTGCACGACGCCGGCCTGGTGTCGGACCCCGTGACGCCGGCGCAGCTCGACGACGTCCGGCGCCTCGTCCCGCTGGTGCAGACCCGGTTCGCCCTGCTCAGCGAGGCTCCGCCCCTGTGCCGGTTCCTGCTGGTGGACGAGGACGCCTTCACCGTCGACGACGACGCGCGGGCGAAGAACCTGGGGGAGGGGTCGGCCGAGGTGCTGACCGCCGCCGCCGGCGCGCTCGAGGGCGTGCAGGACTGGTCGACCGGGACCGTCCAGGCCGCGCTCGACGCCGCGCTCGTCGAGGGCCTCGGGCTCAAGCGAGGAAAGGCCTACGCGCCGGTCCGCGCGGCCGTCCTGGGGGCGCTCGCGACACCGCCGCTGCCCGAGTCGATGGAGCTGCTGGGCAGGGAGCGCACGCTGCGGCGGCTCCGTGCGGCGGCGATCCGCTAGAGTTCTCCCCGCCCCGACGCTCTCCGGAGACACAGGGGCCCCATGGGGTATGGGGTAATTGGCAGCCCGACGGTTTCTGGTTCCGTTAGTCTTGGTTCGAGTCCAGGTACCCCAGCGTCAGGCCGGCAGCCAGCCGGTACGGTGATCACGCACCACAGCACCACCAGGAAGTTCTGGGGCCCCGTCGTCTAGCGGCCTAGGACGCCGCCCTCTCACGGCGGTAGCGAGGGTTCGAATCCCTTCGGGGCTACGTCGTTCCACCTTGAGAGGCCGGTGTCCCACCAGGGGCGCCGGCCTTCTCGGTCTCCGCCCCCGGTGTCCCACCAGGGGTGCCGGCCGCTCCCGCCTCCGTCAGCGGACGGCCGTCCGGGGCGAGGTCCAGCCCGAGGGCGGTGCAGCCCTCGGGGTCGTACCGGGCGAGGAGCGCGTAGGCCCAGTCCAGCTTGTCCTCGACCCGCTGACCCTTCGGCTGCGCCGTCGACCACAGCTCGAGGTTCTCCGGCCTGTTGTCCAGGCGGTCGCCGTTGCGGTGGTGGACCGTCTCGTCCGGGGACAGGGGGCGGCCCAGCAGCCGGGCCAGGACGAGCCGGTGCTCGAACTCGGCGTGCCGGCCCTTCGGCACGAGGTGCCGGTCGGCCGCCGGGACGGCGACCCACCAGTAGCCGTGGCTCAACGACCCGCCCGCGCCCGTGACCCGAAGCGGTCCGCCGGCCTCGGGGTCGCCGTGGACCTGCTTGCGGCGGGCGTGGGAACGGCACAGGCCGCCGGAGTGCGCACCCCTGCCGCACCCCTGCACGCTGCAGTCGTCCCGGTCGGGCCGGCGCAGCGGGACGTCGGCGCGGACGTCGCCGCTGCGCGACCAGCGCAGGTAGTGCCCGTGGCACCAGCCGCGCGTGACCGCGCGCCGCGCGCACCCCTCGACGGCGCACTCCGCGACCACCGGCTCGGGCCGCAGGCCGCCGTGCCGCAGCAGCTGCCGGTAGTGGCGGCTGCAGTGGCCGCGGGCGTAGACGGGTCGGTCGCAGGCCTGGCACGTCTCCACGCCCGCACCGTCCCACCCGGGTCCGACAGTCCCGTCGCCCCCGGTGAGTCGACTAGTGGGGCGGCTGGTCGAACAGCTTCGACAGCACGATCTGCGTCCGCATCCGCTCGACGTTCGGGTGCCCGCGGATGCGCTCGAGGACCTGCTCGAGGTGCGTGGTGTCGGAGGCCGCGAGGTGCAGCAGGGCGTCGGCGTCGCCGGTGACCGTGTAGCAGGCCAGCACCTCGGGGTGGCCCGCGACCGTCGCGGCGATGTCCTTGATGGACGTGCGGGAGCCGCAGAACATCTCCACGAACGCCTCGGTCGACCAGGTCCGGCCGGCCGGGCCGAGGCGCGCGGTCCACCCCGCGACGACGCCGTCGCGCACCAGGCGGTCGACGCGGCGGGCCACCGCCGGCGCCGACAGCGAGACCCTCGCCCCGACGTCGCTCCAGCTGCGGCGGGCGTCCTCGACGAGCAACGCAACAATCTGCCGGTCGATGTCGTCCACACGCACGATCCTGCCACTCAGACGCAGCCGGAACAGGCCGATGGGCGCCTGCGGGACTCCTAGCCTGAGGTCCCCGACCGTGGAGGCCCCGTGACCGTCCCCGCCCAGCGCGCCCCGCAGCGCACCGCGACGCCGCTGCACGTGCTGATGTGCCCGCCGGTGCACTTCGAGGTCGCCTACGCGATCAACCCGTGGATGGTCGGGCAGACGATCGACCCCGTCCTCGCGATGCACCAGTGGGAGGGCGTGCGCGACGCCTACCTCGCCCTCGGCCACCGGGTCGACCTGCTGACCCCGGTCGCGGGCCTGCCCGACCAGGTGTTCGCGGCCAACGGCGCCGTCGTCGTGGGCGGCCGCGGCTACGGCGCGAAGTTCCGGCACCCGGAGCGGACCGGTGAGGAGCAGCCGTTCGCCGACACCCTCGCCCGGCTCGGCGTGCGGGACCTGCGGCGGCCCGAGCACGTCAACGAGGGGGAGGGCGACTTCCTCTACATGACCGACGAGCTGCTCCTGGCCGGCTACGGGTTCCGCACCAGCCGCGAGGCGCACGCGGAGGCGGCCCTGGCGCTCGGCGTCGAGGTGCTGTCGCTCGAGCTGGTCGACCCGCGCTTCTACCACCTCGACGTCGCCCTCATGACGCTGTCCGACGACGCCGTCGCCGTCTACGCCCCGGCCTTCACGGCGCAGGGGCTGGCGGACCTGCGGGCGCGCGTGCCGCACGTCGTGGAGGTCGCGGAGGCCGACGCCCTGGTCCTCGGGCTCAACGGCGTGAGCGACGGCCGGCACGTCGTGCTGGAGGAGCAGGCCCTCGGCTTCCAGGCCCAGCTGACGGCCCTGGGCTTCGTCCCGGTCCCGGTCCCGACGTCCGAGCTGCGCAAGTCCGGCGGCTCGGTGAAGTGCTGCACCCAGGAGCTGCGCGGCCTGCCCGCGGTCGTGGCCGACGTCGCCTGAGCCTGCCCCCGCGGGGTCAGACGGCGGCGAGCTGCTTCCTGGCCCGGTTGCGGGCGAGCACGGCGCAGCAGTCGTCGCACGAGCAGCGGCCGG
>JAOPWW010000213.1 GCA_025965495.1 Frankiales bacterium | reverse complement strand
CGCGACCTGCACCCTCACGCACGCCGTCCCCGGCGCGGCCGCCTCGGTCGCGCACCTGCTCGGGACCGGAGGCAGCGGTGCCCTGGACCTCGGCGCCGCCTGCGCCGGCTTCACCTACGGCCTCGCCCTCGCCGCCGACGTCGTCCGCGGTGGCAGCGCCCGCCACGTCGTCGTCGTCGGCTCCGAGCGCTTCAGCGACGTCCTGGACCACACAGACCGCGGCACCGCGTTCCTGTTCGGCGACGGTGCCGGGGCCGGCGTCGTGAGCGCGAGCGACGTCGACGGCATCGGTCCCGCCGTGTGGAGCAGCGACGGCGCCTCCGCTGACGTCCTGCGCACCGCGGGCTACCCGCCGGTCGTGCAGATGGACGGTCGCGCGGTCTACCGCTGGGCCACCACCAGCGTCCCCCGGCTGGCCCGCGAGGCGTGCGACCGGGCCGGCATCGCCCTGCAGGACCTCGCCGCGTTCGTGCCCCACCAGGCGAACCTGCGCATCACCGAGTCGCTCGTGAAGAGCCTCCGGCTCCCCGACTCCGTCGTCGTCGCGCGCGACGTCGTCGACAGCGGCAACACCAGCGCGGCCTCCGTGCCGCTCGCCCTCGCCCGGCTGCTCGAGCTCGGGCAGGTGCGTCGGGGCGACCCCGTGCTCCTGCTCGGCTTCGGCGCCGGGCTCACCGCTGCCGGACAGGTCGTCCGGTGTCCCTGACCGCTCCCTCCCACGAACAGGAACCCCTCATGACCAGCACCCTCTCCCCCGCCGCCGTCACCACCGGGCTCGCCGAGGTCCTCGAGGAGGTCGCCGGCACCCCCGCCGAGGCCGTCGTCGCGACCGCGAAGTTCGACGCCGACCTCGACGTCGACAGCCTGACCATGGTCGAGGTCGTCGTCGCCTGCGAGGAGAAGTTCGGGATCCGCATCCCCGACGAGGCCCTCGAGTCGATGACGACCGTCGGTGACGCTGTGGCGTTCATCCTGTCCGCGGCCAGCACGGGCGGGACCGCGTGACGGCGGCTGCCGCCGGCCCCGTCGCGATCACGGGGCTCGGGGCCCTCACCCCGCTCGGCCCGGACGTCGCCGCCCTGACCGAGGGCCTGCTCACCGGCCGCTCCGGCGTGCGGCTGCTCGACGACACCCCCCTGGCCGCCGCGTTCGCCGACCAGCCGGTGCGCCTCGCCGCCACCGTCGACCTCACGGGCCGGCTCGAGCGGCTGGAGGCGCGCACCCTCGACCGCGTCCAGCAGCTCGCCCTCGTCGCCGCCCGCGAGGCGTGGGCCGACGCCGGCTCCCCGTCGGTCGACCCGGAGCGGCTCGCCGTGGTCGTCGGGTCCGGCATCGGCGGCGCCCTGACGATCCTCGGGCAGGCCGACGTCCTGCGCGAGAAGGGCCCGCGCAGCGTCTCGCCCCACCTGGTGCCGATGCTCATGCCGAACGGCCCGGCCGCCACCGTCGGCCTCGAGCTCGGCGCCCAGGGCGGGGTCCACTGCCCGGTCAGCGCCTGCGCGTCCGGCGCCGAGGCGCTCGCGCAGGGACTGCGGCTGCTCCGCAGCGGGCTCGCCGACGTCGTCGTCGTGGGCGGGGCGGAGGCGTGCGTGCACCCCCTGCCGATGGCCGGGTTCGCCCAGATGCGCGCCCTGTCCACCCGGCACGACGCTCCCGAGGCCGCCAGCCGCCCCTACGACAAGGGCCGCGACGGGTTCGTGCTCGGCGAGGGCGCCGGCGTCCTGGTGCTCGAGACCGAGGAGCACGCCGCCGCGCGCGGCGCCCGGGTCCACGCCCGGCTGGCCGGGGCGGGCACCACCTCCGACGCCCACCACACCACCGCGCCCGACCCCACCGGTCGCGGCGCCGCGGCGAGCATCACCCTCGCCCTCCACGACGCCGGGCTGTCCGCTACCGACGTCGGGCACGTGAACGCCCACGCGACCTCCACCCCGCTCGGCGACGTCGCGGAGGCCCGCGCCCTGGGCCTCGCCCTCGGCTCGCACCGCCCGCCCGTCACCGCGACCAAGTCCTGCACCGGCCACCTGCTCGGGGCGGCCGGCGCCGTCGAGGCGATCGCCGCCGTCGTCGCGCTGCGCGACGGCGTCGTGCCCCCGGTCCGCAACCTCGACGACCCCGACGACGAGGCCGACGTCGACGCCGTCCGGCTCGTCCCCCGGCTGCACCGGCACGACGCGGCCCTGTCCACCAGCTTCGGCTTCGGCGGCCACGACGTGTCGCTGCTGTTCACGCGATGACGCTCGCCCCCGTCCGGGCCGCCCCGGTCGTCGTCCAGCGGCTCACCGCCCTGCTCGACAGCCAGACCGTCCTCGAGGACGCCGACGGCGTGCGCGTCGTGGAGGGCTGCGTCCGCGGCGTCCCGGTGGTCGCCTTCGCCACCGACCCGACCGTGCAGGGCGGTGCGCTCGGCGAGGAGTCCTCCCGGGCGATCGCCGAGGCCACCGACCACGCGGTCCGCCGCGGCGTCCCGGTCGTCGGCGTCTGGCACTCCGGCGGGGCGCGGCTGCGCGAGGGCGTGAGCGGGCTCGACGGCGTCGCCCGGGTGTTCGCCGCCCAGACCCGCGCCAGCGGCAAGGTGCTGCAGGCCAGCGTCGTGCTCGGGCCCGCCGCCGGCGGCGCCGCGTACGGGCCGGCCCTCACCGACGTCGTCGTGCAGGGGCCGTCCGGCCGCCTGTTCGTCACCGGCCCGGACGTCGTGCGCCGGGTCACCGGCGAGGACGTCGACATGGCCCGCCTCGGCGGCCCGGACACCCACACCGGGCGCTCCGGCGTCACCGCGCTCGCCGCCGCGACCGACGACGAGGCGCTGTACACCGCTCGCCGCCTCGTGCGGCTGCTCGGCGACCAGGGGACCGTGGCCGAGACGCCCGAGCCCCGCCCCGACCCCGGCCCGCTCGTCCCCGGACACGCCCGGCACTCCTACGACGTCCGGACCGTCGTCGGTGCCCTGCTCGACGCAGGCAGCGTGCTGGAGCTGCACGCCGGCTGGGCCCGCAACGCCGTCACCTCCCTCGGCCGGATCGGCGGGCGGACCGTCGGCGTCGTGGCGAACGACCCCCAGACCCTCGCCGGCTGCCTCGACGCCGACAGCGGCGACAAGACCGGCCGCTTCGTCCAGTGGTGCGACAGCCTGGGCGTCCCCCTGGTGTTCCTCGTCGACGTGCCCGGCTACCTGCCCGGGGTCGACCAGGAGGACAGCGGGGTCCTGCGCCGCGGGGCCAAGCTGCTGCACGCCTACGCCGGCGCCACCGTGCCGCGGCTGACGGTCGTGCTGCGCAAGGCCTACGGGGGCGCGTTCATCGCGATGGGCTCCAAGGGCCTCGGCGCCGACCGCGTCTACGCCTGGCCCGGCGCGCAGGTCGACGTCATGGGCGCGGCCGCCGCCGTCGAGGTGCTGCACCGCCGCGAGCTGCTCGCCGAGCGGGACCCCTCGGCCCGAGCCGCGCTGGTGCTGCGGCTCGCCGCCCGGCACGAGGCGACCACCGGTGGCCTGGCCCGGGCCCTGGAGTGCGG
>JAOPWW010000196.1 GCA_025965495.1 Frankiales bacterium | reverse complement strand
CCGCCGCCCCGGTCCCGCCCCGTCCTCGCGCAGAGGACCGGGCGGGGCCGGGGCCTTCCCCCGTCCGCACGCTCGGCGGCCCCGGTGCCGGGCCACAGCTCCCCGGGTGCACCGTCGTAGGGTCGGCTCCGTGGACGCGTGGCAGACCCTCACCGCCGACGTCGCGAGCACCCTCGCCGGGCTGCCGGACATGCACTTCCTGGTGCTGATGACCGGCCCCCCGCCGCCGCGCCGCCGGTTCCACCGGGCCGACCCGGACGCGCAGCCGGGGTACGTCCAGTTCCGGTTCGCCGACGGCATCCTGATGGGCGAGTGCGCCGCCCGCGGCGAGGAGCAGGTCGCCGCGGTCCGGGCGATCGGCTGGGACCCGCCGGACCCCCTCCCGTACTGGCTGCACGACAGCTCCACCAACCACTGGCGGGCCTGGCCGCAGGACGAGGCCGGGCAGGCGGCGGAGCTGGCGGTCGCCGGGCTGCGGGCCCTCGGGCTGACCGACCCCGGACAGGTCGTCCGCGAGCAGGGCCGCTAGCCCTCCGCGACCACGACGGCGGCTGCCGCCTGCCCCCGGGCGCCCCCCGAGGCCGTGCTCGCGACCGCCCCCTCCACCTCGGGGTCGGTCGGCAGCAGCCGCACCAGGTCGCGGAAGACCGCGGTCGACGTCGTCGCGCGCAGCTCGGCGTCGTCGCCGTCGGGGTGCACGCGCACGAGGCCCCGCGGCCCGACGAGCACCGCCAGGGCACGGCTGCCGGCGTCCTCGCCCGGCCAGGCCGCGACCGCGGCGACGGCCCGCCACCGGTCGGCGGACAGCCCCGCCGCCCAGCCCGCCCAGGTGCTCGGCAGCGCCGCGACCAGCCCGGCGGTGTCGGCGTCGTCGAGCAGGGCGTCGACGACGGCGAGCGGCACCCGGCACGGTGCGAGCTCGGGCCGTGGTCGCGGCCGCAGCCCGACCGCCTGGGCGAGCACCGCCGGGACGAGGTCGGCCCCGAGCACGAGCAGCTCGGCGAGCGCGTCGCGCGGGAGCAGGACGGCGGACGCCTCCGGCCGGAGCCAGGCCTGCACGACCTCGCTGCGCGCCGGCGTCCGCACCTGGGCCCGGACGACCGCGACCGGGGCCAGCACGGCCCGCAGCCCGGGCACCAGCCGCGGGTCGACGACGCCGTCGCGGACCACGCCGGCCTCGCGGAGCTCGTCCGTCGCCGGGCGCCCCTCGGCGCAGGAGACGAGGTCCTCGAAGGCCTGCGCCGACAGCAGCAGGGTGTCGCCGAAGCGGACGGTCACGGGACGTGCCAGCCGGCGACGACGTCGGCCAGCCCGGTCTCGGCGGAGGGCCACGCCAGGGCGGGGACCGTCGCGCTCAGGGTCCAGCCCAGCGGACCGGACACGACCGCCCACTGCTCGAGCACGACCGCACGGCCGCGCACGACGTGGGAGGCCAGCCGGCGCACGCCCGGCCGCCCGTCGACCTGGACGTGCTCGAGGTCCAGGAGCGCGTAGCCCTCGAGGGCCCGGGGGAGCGCGGCGTCGGTCTGCAGCTGCCAGCCGCGCAGGTCCAGGGGGCCGAGGTCGTCGGCGGTCACGACCAGGTTGGCCCGGAAGGGCTGCCCGGCCCCGGGCTCGAGCCCGAGCAGCAGGACCCCGGGCGCCGGGCGGTCCGCCCTCGACCACCCGGGCGGCAGGTCCAGGACGACGTCAGCGACGGGCACGGGTCCGCCTCGCGACCAGCCAGGCGGGCTCCACCCCGCGCGGCAGGGGCAGCCCGACCGTGCCGTAGGCGCAGACCAGGAGCCCGAGGGCGAGCGGGAGGCCGAACCACAACCGGCCCGCGTGCACCACGGGCTCGTAGCCCTGCAGGCCCGCGGCGGACAGGAGCACGACCGCGAGCCCCGGGAAGACCAGCAGCACGCCCCGCTCGGCCAGGGTGGTGCCGACCCACCACCGGGCCCCGTCGGTGCGGCCCCGGCGCGACCAGACCGACAGGGCCAGCAGCAGGAGTCCGGTCAGGAGCAGGACGGCGGTGGTCATCGCGTCAGTCCCAGAAGCTGACGGCGTCGCCGACCGCACCTGCGGCGTCACCCACGGCGCCCGCGGCGTCGCCGACCGCTCCGGACACGGCGTCCGCGGCGTCGCCCGCCGCGTCGACGACCTGACCGCCGACCCACTGGCCGGCCTCGCTGCCGGCGAAGCCGCCGACGACCCCGCCGACGACGCCGCCCACGACGGTCCCGACCCCCGGGCAGATCGCGGTGCCGATCGCCCCGCCGAGCTCGGCGCCGGCGAGGCCCCCGGCGTAGGCGCCGGCCGCCGTCGTGGCGCCCACCGCGCCGGCCCGGCCGACCTGGGCGGCGGTGTCCAGGGTGGGGTCGTCGGCGTCGGCGCTCCACTGCCCGTAGGCGGCGGAGCCGAACGACAGCACGACGCCGGCCCGCCCGACCCACGTGCCGGCGGCGCCCCAGCGACCGCGGGCGGCCGCCTGGTAGGGCTTGGCGATCCAGTTCTCGTCCGAGAACGACCACAGGAAGCGCTGCAGGGGCGAGGAGCCGGCGATGCTGACGAACCCCGTGGGGCCGCGGGGCGCGAACCGGCCGAGCCCGACCCTCAGCAGCCAGTCCAGCCCGAGGCCCGCACCCGTGCCGCCGAGGCCGAGCCCCCACAGGACGTCGCCCGGCAGGCCCTGGTCGCCCGACGGCAGGAACCCGAGCTTGCGCGCCCACTCGGCGAGGAACCCGCCCCGGGTCGCGGCCGCGAGCGCGTCGGCGAGGCCCTCGTGGGCCCGGTCCTCGAGGTCGCGCGCGTCGGAGGCCGCCTCGGCGACCCGCTGGTAGGCAGTGGCGCGGTCGGCCGCGGCCTGCTGGACCGCCTGGGCCGACGCCACCTGCTGCGGCGTGAGGTCGCCGGTGGGCGGCGCGGGCGCCGGAGCGGGCGGCTGCACGACGTCGCCGGTCACGACCAGCCCGGACGCGACGGCGTCGTCGCGGGCGAGGGCCATCTTCGCCTCGACCACCCCGAGCCGGGACGCGAACTCGTGCAGGCCCTTCGCGGCCCCGCTGACCCGCGACTGCGCCTCCTGCACGCGCTCACGGGCGTCGGCCGCCCAGCTGCCGAAGGCCTCCCCGCCGTCCCCGGTCCACGCCGCCACGACCTCGCTGCGCGCGGACCCGGCCGCGGCGGCCGCGCTGCCGAGGGCGGACGCGAGCCGGTCGAGGTCGCCGGCGGCGGAGGTGCACGCGGCTGGGACGCCGGGCACCTGCAGGTCGATCACGGCTGCACCGTGCGGAACAGCTGCTCGACGCCGGCGTCGGCCTGGGCGTACGTCGTCGCGGAGGCCCGCAGGCCGTCGGCCGCCGCCTGGAGGGCCTGCACCGCGGTCGCCGTCGTCTCGCGCAGGTGGCCGAGCGCGCCGGCGAGCTCGTCGGTGGAGCGCCCGGCGTCCGGGCGGGCCGCGGTGTCGCTCTCGTGGGCGGCGAGCGCGGTCGCGGCGTCGGCGAGCGCGCCCGCGGCACGCTGCACCCGGGCGGGGTCGAACGTGAGGCCTCCTGGCACGGGGCGAGCGTAGGTCGTGCCGCCGCCCCTACGCTGCGGACGTGCCCCTGCGCGACCGCGACCTGAGCCCCACCGTCTCGCCGGGGACCCCGACGACGTCCCTGCGCGAGCGGGCCCTCGAGGTCCTGCTGGCCCCGGAGCTGGCGCACGTCGTCGCGCTGGTGTGCTGGCAGGACGGCGACTCCGTGGTCGTGGCCGACAGCCGCGGCCGGTCCGCGCTGGCCGCGGACGGCACGACCACGCTGCTCGAGGGCGCCGACCCGGTCGCCGACCAGGACCCCTACAGCGACGCCGACCGCTGCTACCCCCTGGCAGGGGTGCGGCTGCACGGGCTGTTCGCCGGCGCGACCGAGCTCGGGCGAGCCCCGGACCTCGCCGTCGTCCACACCGGCGACCACGACTTCCGCGACCACGGCGGCCACGTCGGCGAGCACGGGTCCCTCAACGGCCTGCAGTCCCGCGCTCCGCTGCTGCTGTCCGGCGCCGGGGTGTCGGCGCGCGGCGTGCTGGACCGGTTCTGCCGCACGGTCGACGTCGGCGCGACCCTGGCGCACCTGTCCGGCGGCGACCTCACCGACCTGGAGGGGACCCCGCTGCCGGAGGCCGTCCCCGGGGCGAAGCACGTCGTCGGGCTGCTCTGGGACGGCGCGCCCTGCGCGGAGGTCCTCGCGCTGGCGGCGTCGGGGGACCTCCCGAACGTCGCGCGGCTGCTCGCACGCGGCTGCGCCTTCCGCGGCGGGGCGGTCGCGGAGTTCCCGAGCGTCACGCTGGTCAACCACACCTGCGCGCTCACTGGCGTCGGCCCGGGCCGGCACGGGATCGTCAACAACGCCTACTACGACCGCATGGCCGGCACGCAGGTCGTCCCCAACAGCCACGCGACCTGGCACGAGGCGATGCAGCACCTGCGTCCCGGGATCCGGACCGTGTGGGAGCGGCTGCCCGAGGGGGCGGCGTCGGCGTGCGTGAACGAGCCGTGCGACACCGGGGCGACGTACTCGACGTTCGGCCTGATCCGGGCGGCGCACGGCGGCGGCACCGGCTCGCTGGTCACCTCCCTGCCCGACGCCGCGGGCGACCCGCACGCGACCGCGGCCCACGTCGAGCAGACCGACTACGCCTGGGGCACGCAGATCGACGCCGTCGGGCTGGAGCAGGTCCTCGGCCTGTGGCGCGAGGGCGAGCCGCCGCTGCTCACCTGGTGGAACACGACCCTCACCGACGGCGCCCACCACGTCGCCGGTCCGGGGACGCCGATGGCGCGCGACGCCCTGCGCGACGCCGACCGCCGCCTCGGCGCGTTCCTGGACCTGCTCGACGCGCGGGGGCTCACCGACGACGTCACCGTCCTGCTGACCGCCGACCACGGGATGCAGGGCAGCGTCCCCGGCGTCGTGGGCGACTGGGACGCGGCGCTGACGGCCGCCGGCATCCCGTTCCGGGACGAGGCGAACGGCTTCCTCTACCTCGGCGACGACGTCGTCGGCGGGGCCTGAGGCCGGTCAGCGCGCCTGCGAGCTCACCAGCTCGTCGACGGCCTCCTGGGTGGAGGTCAGTGCCTGGATCGCGACGTCGATCTCGCCGATGTTGCGGACGGCCTCGTCGGTCTGCTCGCGGATCGCGGTGACCTGACGGGCGATGTCGCTGGTGGCCCGGGCGGTCTCGGTGGCCAGCTCCTTGACCTCGTTGGCGACGACGGCGAAGCCGCGCCCGGCGTCGCCCGCGCGGGCGGCCTCGATGGTGGCGTTGAGGGCCAGCAGGTTGGTCTGCGCCGCGATCCCGGTGATGAGCTTGACGACGGCGCCGATCTGGGTGCTGCTGCTCTCCAGCTGCGTGATCGTCGACGTCGCCTCGCGCGCCTTGGCCACGGCGACGGCGACGGTGTTCGCGAGGTCGCTGCTGACGCCGGCCAGCTGCGAGGACGACGACGTCAGCTGCCGCAGCTGGGAGTCGCTCTGCTCGACCATGCGCTTCTCGTCGTCGATGTCGCGCAGCGCCCCGGCCACGCGCAGCGCGACGCCCTGGGCGTCCCGCTTGGTGGCCCCGGTCGCGACGAACCAGCGGTAGCTGCCGTCCTTGAGCTGCAGGCGGTACTCGATGTCGTAGGGGATGCGGCCGGTGCGGTCGTTGAGGTGGTCCATGAACGCCGTCACGGTGCGGCCGGCGTCCTCGGGGTGCAGCCGCGACGCCCAGCTCGACAGGATGTTGGGGAAGTCCCGCTCGTCGCGGAACCCGAGCATCGTGCGGAACTCCTGCGACCACTGGAACTCGTTGTCGGGGTTGACGGGGTCGTGCGCGACGACGTCCATGTCCCACAGGCCGATCCCCGCGGCGTCGAGCATGAGCTCGAACCGCTCGGCGTTCTTCGAGGAGGTCGCCTGGACCTCGGCCAGCTGCAGGGCGAGCGCCTGCTCGCGCGCCAGGGCCTCCTGCAGGGGCGTGTCGTCCTGGGCCGCGACGTGCGCCTGGTCGGTGGTGCGGCTCGAGAAGCGCACAGGGGTCTCCGGAGGTCGGGCGGACGAGCTGACCGCCCCCCATCGGCCCGTGCAGGCGCCCGGTGAGCGCGTGCGCGGGGGGTGCGCGGACGGCCCGTCCGCACCACGACGCCCTGGTCCTGCGCGCTACCAGAGCTCGAGCGACCTGGTGAAGATCCCGGCGACGTCGTCCTCGGTGACCGGCAGCGGGCAGGTGGCGAGCAGCCGCTGCTGCTTCATCGTCCCCTGCACCAGCTCCGGGACGTCGCCCTCGCCGTAGCCGACCCCGCCGATGCCGTTGGGGATCCCGATCTCGCGCATGAGGTCCGCCAGCACGGTCGGCAGCAGCTCGCGCAGGTCGTCGGGCCGGGCCGCGCCCGGGGACAGCAGCTCGGCGGCCCGGACGTGGCGCTCGGGCGAGGCCGGGAAGGTGAACCGGAACGCCTCCGGCGCCGTCAGCGACACCGACATCCCGTGCGGGACCATCGGCTCGTGCGCCGGGTAGCCGGCCGGGCGGAAGTCCTTGACCTGCCCGGCGATCGGGTAGGCGTTCGCGTGGGGGACGTGCACCCCGGCGTTGCCGAAGCCCATGCCGGCGAAGGTGGAGGCCAGCGCCATGTCGGTGCGGGCCTGGACGTCGTCGCCGTCGCGCACCGCCCGCACGAACGACGTCGCCAGCAGCGACATCGCCTTCTCGCTCCACATGTCGCTGACCGGGTTCGCCCCGCAGTACGGCACCCGCTGCTCGGCGGTCTTGCGCGGGCCGCCGGCGTACCAGCGGGCGGTGTAGCTCTCCAGGGCGTGGCACAGGATGTCCATCCCCGACGCCGC
>JAOPWW010000188.1 GCA_025965495.1 Frankiales bacterium | reverse complement strand
ACGCCATGCGTGACCGCGCGAGCGGCTTCTGCGTCTACGACGACCCCGCCGTCGCGATCGCCTGGCTGCTGCAGGCCGGCGCCACCCGGATCGCCTACGTCGACGTCGACGTCCACCACGGCGACGGTGTCGAGGCCGCCTTCTACGACGACCCCCGCGTGCTGACGATCAGCCTGCACGAGAGCGGCCGCACCCTGTTCCCCGGCACGGGCTGGGCCGACCAGGTCGGGGCGGGCGAGGGCCTCGGCGCCAACGTCAACGTCGCCCTGCCGGCCGGCACCGGCGACGCCGGCTGGCTGCGCGCGTTCACCGCCGTCGTCCCGCCGGCCCTGCGGGCGTTCCGGCCGCAGGTGATGCTCACCCAGCACGGCTGCGACACCCACGCCCTCGACCCGCTCGCGCACCTGCTGTGCAGCGTCGACGGGCAGCGCACCACCTACCGCCTGCTCCACGAGCTGGCCCACGAGCTGTGCGGCGGCAAGTGGGTCGTGACCGGCGGCGGCGGCTACGAGCCGGTGCAGGTCGTGCCGCGCGCCTGGACCCACCTGCTGGCCGAGGTCACCGGCGGCGGCCCGGTCGACGGCGCCACCCCCGGCGACTGGCGGGCGAGCGCGGCCGAGCAGGGCGGCGAGACGGCGCCGACGTCGCTCACCGACGGGACCCCCGCCACGTGGACGCCCTGGGAGGGCGGCAGCGGGGACCCCGACGACGCCCTGGACCGCGCGGTCGCCGAGACCCGCAGGAACGCCTTCCCCCACCTGGGCCTGGACCCCGACCACGCCGATGGCTGACCCGACCCTGCGGCAGCACCTGCTCGACACCCGGATCTGCGGCGACGTCGCCACCTCGCGGCAGGAGAACCTCCGCAACTTCCAGCGGATGCTCGACCGGCGTCGCGAGTACGACTTCGGGCTCACGCTGGGCCGCGCGGACTGGACGCGCGACGAGGTCCTCGACGTCATGCACCGGCTCTGCGGCGTGCACCCGGACCCCGCGTTCGACCACGGCCAGGACACGATCGACGTCGACCTGACCCTCGCCGCCCTCGACGTCGTCCGTGACCGGCTGGCCCTGGCCGCCGAGCGCCGCGAGCGCGTCCTGGTCGCCACCGGCCACCCGACGGGGATCCTCGTGATCCACCTGTCCGTCGTGGCGGCCCTGCGCGCCGCCGGCGCCGGGGTCCTGGTTACCGCGCCGGACTGGACGCTGCCGTGGGAGACGGACAACGACTGGACCCGCAAGCGTCCCCGCCACGTCCGCTGCGTCAACGGGGTCCACGTGTTCGCGGCCGGTGGCGAGCTGCTCCACACCCACCTCGCCGAGCCGATGCAGGCCGTCCTCGGCGCGCTCGACGCCCCGCCCGACCTGGTGTTCGCCGACCACGGCTGGGCCGGCGCCGCCGCCGAGGCGGGGATCGAGACGCTGGCGTTCGCCGACTGCAACGACCCGGCCCTGTTCGTGGCCCAGGACGAGGGCCGGCCGGTGGTGACGGTCGGGCTGGACGACAACGTCCTGCCCCACCTCTACGACCCGCTCAGCGCTCACCTGACGAGCTGGGGCCACTAGCCCGGTCGGGCTCTGGTGGAGTCCCACGCGCCCCGCTACTCTCACGCGGCACGTGCGTGATCGTCGTCGACGGTGGGGAAGCCGCCGACCGCGCCGCGTGCAGACGGTGGGTCCTGCAGATGTCCAGTGGTGCGCACGGCGAGCTGCACGACCTCACGTTCATGACGGTGGCCGAGGTGGCCGCCATCATGCGCGTGTCCAAGATGACCGTGTACCGGCTCGTGCACAGCGGCGAGCTGCCGTCGGTGCGCGTGGGGCGGTCGTTCCGCGTCCCCGCCCGGGCGGTCAACGAGTACCTGCGCGGGGCGTTCGACTCCACCGGGTGAACCGGAGATCGTCCCGCACCGACCCCCGGACGCCCGTCCTTGTACTCTGGCGCGTCGTCCCGAACTCTGAGCTGAGGTAGTCCACGTGGGTTCCGTCATCAAGAAGCGCCGCAAGCGGATGGCCAAGAAGAAGCACCGCAAGCTGCTCAAGAAGACCCGCGTCCAGCGCCGCAACAAGAAGTAGGCCCGAGCCGCTACGGTCGCCGTTGTGACTGTGGCGTGGCTCACCTTCCTGTCGGACTACGGCGTCGAGGACGCGTTCCTCGGGGTGTGCAAGGGCGTCATCGCCCGGACCGCCCCTGAGGTGCGCGTCCTCGACGTGCTGCACCTCGTGCAGGCCCAGGACGTCGAGCAGGGGGCGGCGGTGCTCGCGAGCGCCGTGCCCTACCTGCCGGCTCCGGCGGTCCACCTCGCGCTCGTCGACCCGTTCCGGGCCGAACCGGTGCGAGGCGTCGCCGTGCGCACCGCCGACGGGTCCACCTTCGTGTCGCCCGACAACGGGCTGACCAGCCAGGCCTGGGCCGGGGCGGGCGGCGTCGTCGCGGCGCGGGTCCTCGACGACCCGTCGCTGTGGCTGCCGGCGCCGGCCCGCACCTTCCGCGGGCGTGACGTGTTCTCACCCGTGGCGGCCCGGCTCGCCGCGGGGCTGCCGCTGGAGCAGGTCGGGAGCGAGGTCGACCCCGCCGACCTGGTGCGGCTCGCCGTGCGCGCGCCCGAGGTCGACGAGGACCACGTCCACGGCGAGGTCGCGCAGGTCGACCACTTCGGCAACCTCACGCTCAACGTGCAGGCCGCGGACCTCGAGGCGGCCGGCATGCACGTCGGCGACGACGTCGAGCTCCGGGTGGGCGGCAAGACGCTGCGGGCGCCGTTCCGGCTGACCTACGGCGAGGTGGCGCGCGGCCGGCTCGCCGTCTGCGAGGACTCCTTCCGCACCATCACCGTCGCCGTCAACCAGGGCAGCGCGGCGACCACCCTGCGGGCCCGTCGGGCCGACCCGCTCGTGCTCGCCCGGGTCGCGCAGGCCGCCGCCCCGGACCTGCTCCCCGCCGGCCCCGCCTGAGGGCGGACTCACCCGGTCGGGCTACCGGCCGGTAGGCTGCGCGCTCCCGACCTCGTGGAGGAGCACTGATGAGTCGCGTCGTGCTCGTGACCGGTGTCAGCCGCTACCTCGGCACGCGCCTGGCCGCCACCCTCGCGGAGGACCCGACCGTCAGCCGGGTCATCGGCGTCGACACCGTGCCGCCGCCGCCCGCCGCCGCGAAGGCGCTCGGCCGCACCGAGTTCGTCCGGGCCGACATCCGCAACCCCCTCATCGCCAAGGTCATCGCGCAGGCGTCGGTCGACACCGTGGTGCACATGAACGTCATCGCCACGCCTCTCGGTGCCGGGGGCCGGACGGCGATGAAGGAGATCAACGTCATCGGCACGATGCAGCTGCTCGCGGCGTGCCAGAAGGCGCCCAGCATGCGCAAGCTCGTCGTGAAGAGCACCACCGCGATCTACGGCTCGAGCCCGCGCGACCCGGCGCTCTTCACCGAGGACGTCGAGCCGCGGTCGCTGCCGAAGTCGGGCTACGCCAAGGACGCCGTCGAGGTCGAGGGGTACGTGCGCGGCTTCGGCCGGCGCCGCCCCGACGTCACGCTGTCCCTGCTGCGCTTCACGAACTTCATCGGGCCCTCGATCGAGACGCCGCTGACCCGGTACTTCTCCCTGCCGGTCGTCCCGACGGTGCTCGGCTTCGACCCCCGCATCCAGCTCTGCCACGAGGACGACGGCATCGAGGTGCTCCGCCGCGCGACCGTCGAGGAGCACCCCGGCATCTTCAACGTCGGCGGCCACGGCATCGTCCTGCTGTCCCAGGGGGTGCGCCGGCTCGGCCGGCCGTCGTTCCCGGTGCCGTCCCCCCTGGTCAACGTCGTCGCGCGGGCGTTCCGCTCGGCCGGCCTCGTCGACTTCTCCCCGGAGCAGATGCGCTACCTCGAGCACGGCCGGGTCGCCGACGTCTCCCGCCTGCACGCCGAGCTCGGCTGGGGTCCGCGCCCGACCGCCGAGGCCTTCGACGACTTCGCCGCCACCCGGGCCGGCTCCCGCCTGCTCACCGACGAGGACGCCGAGGCCCTCGAGCAGCGGGCCCTGGCCCTCGTGTCGCGCGTCCTGCCGCGCGGCCTGACCCCGACTGGAGCGCTCCGTGGCTGAGCCCCGCACCGACCCCTCCGGCTTCGCCAAGGTCATCCCGCTGGCGGCCGACCGGCGCGGACCGGTCCCGGTGCCCGAGCCCGAGGAGCCGGCCGCCCCGGCCTCCGAGCTCGAGAAGAAGATCGCCACCGGGCTGGCCTTCCTGCGCCGCCGGCTGACCGGCGACTACGAGGTCGACGACTTCGGCTTCGACCCCGACCTCACCGACCACGTCCTGCTGCCGCCGTTGCGGCCGCTCTACGACAAGTGGTTCCGGGTCGAGACGCGCGGGCTGGAGAACGTCCCCGACGTCGGCGGCGCGCTGGTCGTCGCGAACCACTCCGGCACCATCCCGGTCGACGCCGTCATGACGGCGCTGGCGCTGCTCGACCACCACCCCGCGCACCGGCACCTGCGCATGCTCGGCGCCGACCTCGTCTTCCGGATGCCGGTGGTGGCCCCGATCGCGCGCAAGTCCGGCAGCACCCTCGCGTGCAACGCCGACGCCGAGCGGCTCATGCGCGAGGGCGAGCTCGTCGGCGTCTGGCCCGAGGGCTTCAAGGGCATCGGCAAGCCGTTCAGCGAGCGCTACAAGCTGCAGCGCTTCGGCCGCGGCGGCTTCGTCTCCGCCGCGCTGCGCACCGGCGTGCCGATCATCCCGTGCTCGATCGTGGGCGCCGAGGAGATCTACCCGATGATCGGCAACGCCAAGACGCTGGCGCGGCTGCTCGGGCTGCCGTACGCGCCGATCACCCCGACCTTCCCGCTGCTCGGCCCGCTCGGGGCCGTCCCGCTGCCCAGCAAGTGGATCATCGAGTTCGGCGAGCCGATCGAGACCGCGTCGCTCGGCGCCGCCGCGGCCGACGACCCGATGCTGGTCTTCAACCTCACCGACGAGGTGCGCGAGACGATCCAGTCCACGCTCTACACGCTGCTCATGCAGCGCCGCAGCGTCTTCTTCTAGGTCAGGACACCCGGCGCGCCGGGCTCACCGGGCTGGCCGACCCGCCGTCCGTGGTGCGCGGGTGACCAGCTGGACCTCGGCGAACCCGGCCGTCAGCCCGGGCCGGCCCGGGTACAGGTCGTCGAGGCGGATCCGGACGTCGGCCACGCCGCGCCGGC
>JAOPWW010000186.1 GCA_025965495.1 Frankiales bacterium | reverse complement strand
ACCTACGGCAAGGACCTCGACCTGCTCGACCGCAGCGCCGACGCGCAGCGCAAGGCGCAGGCCGTCGCCCAGCAGCGCGCCCGGGTGGTCGCCGCCGAGCGCGCCTCCCGCAGCCGCCGCCTCGCCGTCGATGCGCAGGCCAAGGCCAAGGCCGCTGCGGCCACGAAGGCCGCCGCCCTGCGGACGCTCTACGTCCGCCCTGCCGACGGTCCGCTGACCTCGCCCTTCGGGCACCGGTGGGGCCGCCTGCACGCCGGTCTCGACTTCGGCGCCCCCTTCGGCTCCCCGATCCGCGCCGTCATGGCCGGCACGATCATCGACGCCGGGTACAGCACCGGCGGCTACGGCAACTTCGTCCACGTCCAGCACGCCGACGGCACCGTCACCAGCTACAACCACATGTCCAAGATCCTGCGGCGTGGCGGCACGGTCCAGGCCGGCGACGTCCTCGGCCTGATCGGCTCAACCGGGCACTCCACCGGCCCGCACCTGCACTTCGAGGTGCGCATCAACGACGTGCCGATCGACCCCGCGCCCTGGCTGCGCGCCCGCGGCATCTTCTAGGACCTGCACGCACCGACGACGGCCCGTCCGCCTCCCTCTCGGAGCGCGGACGGGCCGTCGTCGTGCGGGGCGAGCGCGTGCCGGGGCGCGGGTCGTCCAGGGTGGCCGGGCAGGAGCCTCAGGCGTCCCGGCGCTTGAGCAGGACAGCGGCCGTCGTCATGGCCGCCAGGACCCAGAGCACCAGCACGACGAGCCCGGTGGTCGGGGACAGCGTGTGGGGCAGCCGCAGCGAGACGGCGAACGCCTCACCGGCCGGGCTCGGCAGGTACTCGGCGACCGTGCGGCCGAGGTCGCCGAACAGCGAGAGCAGCAGCGGCACGACCAGCAGCAGGCCGACCAGGCTGGAGATCCCGCCCGGGGTGCTGCGGACGACCCAGCCGAAGGCGCTGCCCAGGAGGGCCACCAGCACGAGGTAGAGCGCGGTGCCGAACACGACCCGCACCCCGGTCGGGTCCGACAGGGAGAAGCCGTGGCCGGACCGGGCGAGGACCGCCTCCGAGGACAGGAACGCCACGAGCGTCGCGACCGCCATGGCGACCCCGACGACGACGCCGAGCACGATCGCCTTGGCGAACAGCACGGGGACGCGCCGGGGCACCGCCGCCATCGTCGAGCGCACCATGCCGGTGGAGTACTCCCCGGACACGAACAGCACGCCGAGGATGCCCATGAGCAGCTCGGCCAGGTGGTAGCCCTGCAGGGTCGCCGACAGGACGGTGTCCTCGGGGTCGAGCCCGGCCCGGTGGGAGCCGGTGTTGGCGGCGATGATCAGGGCGATGACCACGAGTCCGGCGGCCGCGGCGAGCAGCATCGCCCAGCTCGAGCGCAGCGACCGGAACTTCACCCACTCCGAGGTGAGGACGCGCGGGAAGGTCACCCGTCGCTGGTCGACCGCGCGGGGCGGGGCGGGCAGCGGGCTCCCGGTCGTGGTCTGGACGGTGGACGTCATGCGGCGCTCCGGGTCTGCAGGTCGGAGGAGTCGGCGGAACCGCCGCGGTACTCCACGGCGTCGCGGGTGATCTCCATGTAGGCGTCCTCGAGCGAGGCGCGGACGTTGGCGAGCTCGAACAGGGTCAGGCCGGCGGCGGCCGCCCGGGTCCCGACCTCCTCGCTCGTCAGCCCCCGGACCTCGAGGGCGTCCCTCCCGGTGCTCGTGACGGTGACTCCCGGCCCGTCGAGCAGCTCGCGCAGGGCGCCGGACTGCGGGCTGCGGACCTGCACCCGGGTGCCCCCGGCGTCGGCGAGGAACTGGGCGACCGAGACGTCGCGCAGGATCCGGCCGCGGCCGATGACCAGCAGGTGGTCGGCGGTCAGCTCCATCTCGCTCATGAGGTGCGAGGACAGGAACACCGTCCGCCCCTCGTCGGCGAGCTGCCGCAGCAGGGTGCGCACCCAGACGATGCCGTCCGGGTCCAGGCCGTTGACCGGCTCGTCCAGCATCAGGGTGGCGGGGTCACCGAGCAGGGCGGACGCGATCCCCAGCCGCTGGCCCATGCCGAGCGAGAAGGCGCCGGCGCGGCGGCCCGCGACCTCGCGCAGGCCCACCAGGTCGATGACCTCCTCCACCCGGCGCCGGCCGATGCCGCTGGTGGCCGCCATCGCGAGCAGGTGGTCGCGCGCGCTGCGACCGGTGTGGACGGCCCGGGCCTCCAGGAGCGCGCCGACCTCCTGCAGCGGGGCGCCCAGCTGGTCGTAGCGCCGGCCGTTGACGGTGACGGTCCCCGCCGTGGGGGCGTCGAGCCCGAGCACCATGCGCATCGTCGTGGACTTCCCGGCGCCGTTCGGGCCGAGGAAGCCGGTGACGATCCCCGGCTGGACGGTGAAGGAGATCCCGTCGACGGCCGTGGTGTCGCCGTACCGCTTGGTGAGCCCGCGTGCCTCGATCATGCTGCTGAGCTCCTCGTCCTGGGAACGCCTGGGCCCGCCACGCTACGGACGCGCGCGCTCCCACGCCTCTCGCTCACAGCGGTCTGCCAGGTCCGGCCGACCGCCCCCTAGAGCTTCTCGACCGGGGCGTAGCGCAGCAGCAGCCACTTCGCGCCGGTGCCGGCCCCGAAGTCGACCTCCGCCTGGGCCGAGTCCCCGGCACCACGGGTCGCGGTGACCGTGCCCAGGCCGAAGGTGTCGTGGGTGAGCCGGTCGCCGACCTCGAGGTTCGGCACGGCGCGCAGCCCCGGCCCCGCGGTCTTCCCCCGGGCCGTCCCCTGCAGGCGGTTGGCCGCCGTCGTCAGGGCGGGCGGAGGGCCGGACGGGGCGGTGTCGAGGCGGCGCCAGTCGACCAGGCTGTCCGGCACCTCGTCGAGGAAGCGCGAGGCCGGGTTGTAGGAGGTCTGGCCCCAGGCGCTGCGGACGTGCGCGCGCGACAGGTAGAGCCGCTCCCGGGCCCGGGTGATGCCGACGTAGGCCAGGCGGCGCTCCTCCTGCAGCTCCTTCTCGTCGCCGAGGGCGCGCAGGTGCGGGAAGACGCCGTCCTCCATCCCGGACAGGAACACGACCGGGTACTCCAGGCCCTTGGCGGCGTGCAGGGTCATGAGCGTGACGACGCCGTCGCCCTCGCCGGGGACGCTGTCGGCGTCGGCGACCAGGGAGACGGACTCGAGCCAGGAGCCGACGTCGCCGTCGGGGACCCGCTCGGAGTACTCGCGGGCGACGCCGACCAGCTCGGCCAGGTTCTCGACGCGGGTCTCGTCCTGCGGGTCGACGCTCGCGGACAGCTCGGCGAGGTACCCGCTGCGGTCCAGGACCGCCTCCAGGACCTCCGCGGGGGGCATCCCGCCGACGACGAGCGCCCGCAGCTCGTCCATGAGGTCGGCGAACTGGCGGACGGCGTTGGCGCTGCGGGTGGCCATGCCCTGGACCTCGTCGCAGCGGGTGAGGGCCTCGTGGAACGCGACCCGCTCGCGGGAGGCGAACGCCTCCAGGCACGCCTCCGCGCGGTCGCCGATGCCGCGGCGCGGGGTGTTGATGATCCGGCGCAGGGACACGACGTCGGCCGGGTTGGACAGCACCCGCAGGTAGGCGAGGGCGTCCTTGACCTCCTTGCGCTCGTAGAAGCGCACGCCCCCGATGACCCGGTAGGGCAGGCCGACCCGGACGAAGACCTCCTCGAACACCCGCGACTGCGCGTTGGTCCGGTAGAAGACCGCGACGTCCGACGGCTTGACGGTGCCGGCGTCGGTGAGGCGGTCGACCTCCTCGGCGACGAACGCGGCCTCGTCGTGCTCGTTGTCGGCGACGTAGCCGACGATCTTCTCGCCGTCGCCGGCGTCGGTCCACAGCCGCTTGTCCTTGCGGCCGGCGTTCTTGGTGATGACGGAGTTGGCCGCCGTGAGGATCGTCTGGGTGCTGCGGTAGTTCTGCTCGAGCAGGACCACCTCGGCGTCGGGGTAGTCCTCCTCGAACTGCAGGATGTTGCGGATGTCGGCGCCGCGGAAGGCGTAGATGCTCTGGTCGGCGTCGCCGACGACGCACAGCTCGGCGTTCGCCATCCCGTCGACCGGGCCGGTGAGCTCCTTCACGAGGGTGTACTGCGCGTGGTTGGTGTCCTGGTACTCGTCGACCAGGACGTGGCGGAACCGGCGCCGGTAGTGCTCGGCGACGTCGGGGAACGCCTGCAGCAGGTTGACGGCCGTCATGATCAGGTCGTCGAAGTCCATCGCGTTGGCCTGGCGCAGCCGCGCCTGGTAGGTGCCGTAGACCTCGGCGACCTGGCGCTCCTGCTCGTTCGTGGCCCGGTCGCGCGCCGTCTCGTGGTCGACCAGCTCGTTCTTGAGGTCGCTCACCTGGTTGCTCAGCGAGCGCGCCGGGAAGCGCTTGGGGTCCAGGTCGAGGTCCCGGCAGACCAGGGTCATGAGGCGCTGGGCGTCGGCGGCGTCGTAGATCGAGAACGACGTCGTGAAGCCGAGCTTCTTGGCCTCGGCGCGCAGGATCCGGACGCAGGCGGAGTGGAACGTGCTGACCCACATCGCGTTCGCCCGGCGGCCGACGAGGGCGGCGACGCGCTCCTTCATCTCGCCGGCGGCCTTGTTGGTGAAGGTGATGGCGAGGACCTCGCCGGGCTGCACCCCGCGGGCGGCCAGCAGGTAGGCGATGCGGGTGGTGAGCGCCTTGGTCTTGCCCGAGCCGGCGCCCGCGACGATGAGCAGCGGGCTCCCGGCGTGCGTGACCGCCTGGCGCTGCTGGGGGTTCAGGCCCTCGAGCAGCCGGTCGGCGCTGGGCGCGGGCCGGGCGAGGACCGCGGGAGCGTAGAGGTCCTCGAACAGCATGTCGCTCACCTGTTCGAGTCTACGGCCGTCTCCGCCGGAACAGGCGGTACAGCTGCAGCGCGCCCAGCAGGGCGATCACCAGCAGGACGACGGCCGCGGCCGTCTCCCCCCGCCGCAGCCCCGCGACCCCGAGCGCGACCCCGAGCACCAGGGCCACGAGCGCCTGCGCGCTGCCGGGCGGGAACCCACGGGTCGCCGCTCCTCCACGCACCCCTGGTCGACCCGCCACGGGCCCCATGGTGTCCTACGGGCATGACCACGCCTGCCCTGGACACCACGACGCCGGTGGAGCGCGCGCTCGTCGTCGTCGCCCACCCCGACGACCTCGACTTCGGCGCCGGCGGCACGATCGCCTCCTGGACCGCGCAGGGCACCGTCGTGAGCTACTGCATCATCACCGACGGCGACGCCGGGGGCTTCGACCCGACCGTCCCGCGCGACCAGATCGGCGGCATCCGGCAGGGCGAGCAGCGGGCCGCCGGCAAGGAGCTCGGGGTCGACGACGTGACGTTCCTCGGCTACCCCGACGGCCGGCTCGCGGTGAGCTTCGAGCTGCGCCGCGACATCAGCCGCGTGATCCGCCAGAAGCGGCCGCAGCGGATCGTCGTGCAGTCGCCCGACCGGTCCTACGTGCGGATCGGCGCGTCCCACCCGGACCACCTCGCGGCGGGCGAGGCCGCGCTGTGCGCCGTCTACCCCGACGCCCGCAACCCGTTCACCCACACGGAGCTGCTGCAGGACGAGGGCCTCGAGGCCTGGTCGGTCCCGCAGACCTGGATCATGGCGGCGGGCGGGACGGCGAACACGTACGTGGACGTCACGGACACGTTCGACCGCAAGGTCGCGGCCCTGCGGGCGCACGTCTCGCAGACCGAGCACATGGACGACCTGCCCGGGATGCTCCGCGGCTGGCTGACCCTCCAGGCACAGGCCGGCGGGCTGCCCGAGGGCCGCGTCGCGGAGGCGTTCCGGGTGATGGACACCGCCTGAGCCGTCCGCCGCCACGGCAGCGCCGTCCGAGGCTGCGGGCACCCGGCAGACCGGTGCCGACGGCCCGGACGGGTGGTCGACGGGCCGGTCAGCCGGGCACGGACGACGGCTCGGACAGGCCATGGACGGTCCGGCTGCGCGGCGCCACCCTGGTCGCGCCGCTGCTGCCGAGAGGACCCGCCGTGCTCGCCGTCTCCTGCCTGACCTGCGCCGTCTCGCTGGCCCGACCCGTCAGCGACGACAGCGACGACGACGCCGCCGTGCGCTCCTTCCTCACCCGCCACGACGACTCCGCCTGCGTCGCCGGGCTGGACCTGCAGGCGGTGCGGCCGCACCTGGCCTGAGGGTCGCTGCGTACGGTCCGTGCGTGGACGCCACCCCGCTGACCGTGTCCGCGAACGACCTGTCCTTCGGGGCGCTGTCGTGGGGCTCGCCGGGCGACCCGCTGGCCCTGCTCGTCCACGGCTACCCCGACACCGCCTGGACGTGGCGCCACCTCGGCCCGCGGCTCGCCGCCCGCGGCTGGCACGCCGTCGCCCCCTTCACGCGCGGCTACGGCCCGACCGACCTCGCCGCCTCCTACCGCGCGGCCGACCTCGCGCAGGACGTGCTCGCCCTGCACGCGGCCCTCGGCGGCGACGACCGTGCCGTCCTCGTCGGCCACGACTGGGGCGCCGTCACGGCCTACGCCGTCACCGCCGTCGCCCCCGACCGGTTCCGGCACGTCGTGACCCTGGCCGTGCCTCCCGTGCAGGCCCTGCTGCCGCCGCTCCCCCCGCTGCTGCTCGCCCGGCAGCTGCGCCTGAGCTGGTACTTCGCCTTCAACCAGCTGCCCGGCGCCGAGCGCACCCTCGGCACCGTCGTGCCCAGGCTCTGGCGGGACTGGTCCCCCGGCTACGACGGCACCGACGACGTCGCCCGCGTGCTCGCCTCCCTGGACACCCTCCCCCGACGCCGGGCCGCGCTGCAGTACTACCGGGACAACCTCGGGCGCGGGGTCGCGGAGGGGTTCCGGACGACGCCGGGAGCGCCCTTCCTGTACCTGCACGGCGACCGGGACGGCTGCATGCAGGCCGACCTCGGGGAGCGCCACGCCGACCGGTTCCCGCCGGGGAGCCGCTTCGTGCGGGTCCCGGACGTCGGGCACTTCCTGCACCTGGAGGACCCGGAGCGGGTCGGCGCGCTGGTCGAGGAGTGGGTGGAGCGGTAGGGCACGTCGCTGTCGGAGGCTCGGGCGGGGCCGACGGCGGCGGTGGCAGGAGCGGGAGCCGGCCAGCGGCGGCGGCGGCGCCGCGACCGGACGGGGACTACGCCGGTACCGGAGGCGGTCCTCTCGTCCGGGCCCGCGGTCGATGGCCGGCGGACCCGCTGAGCGGCAGCTGCACCGACACCGACCCGACGTCCGGA
>JAOPWW010000167.1 GCA_025965495.1 Frankiales bacterium | reverse complement strand
GATGTCGTCGCCGACGGTCTCGACCTTCCAGCCCGGCAGGGTCGGGGTGAGCATCGCGAGGTTGGTCTTGCCGCAGGCGCTCGGGAAGGCGGCCGTGACGTACTTGGCCTCGCCGCTCGGCGGCGTGAGCTTGAGGATGAGCATGTGCTCGGCCATCCAGCCCTCGTCGCGGGCCATGACCGAGGCGATGCGCAGGGCGAAGCACTTCTTGCCCAGCAGGGCGTTGCCGCCGTACCCCGAGCCGTAGGACCAGATCTCGCGGGTCTCGGGGTAGTGGACGATGTACTTGGTGTCGCTGCACGGCCAGGGGACGTCCTGCTCGCCCGCGGCCAGCGGCTTGCCGACGGTGTGGACCGCCGGGACGAAGAAGCCGTCGTCGCCGATCTGCTCGAGCGCGGCCGTGCCCATGCGCGTCATGATCTTCATCGACACGACGACGTAGGGCGAGTCGGTGATCTCGACGCCGAGCTGGCTGATGGGGCTGCCGAGCGGGCCCATGCAGAACGGGACGACGTACATCGTGCGGCCGGCCATGCAGCCGTCGAACAGGGGCTGGAGCGTGGCCCGCATCTCCGCGGGCTCCATCCAGTTGTTGGTCGGGCCGGCGTCCTTCTCCTGCGCGGAGCAGATGTAGGTGCGGTCCTCGACCCGGGCGACGTCCGTGGGGTCGGACGCGGCGTAGAAGCTGTTGGGGCGCTTGGTCTCGTCGAGCTTGGTGAAGGTGCCGGCGTCGACGAGCAGCTGCGTGAGGCGCTGCCACTCCTCCTCAGACCCGTCGGCCCACTCGACCCGGTCGGGCTTGGTGAGCGCGGCGATCTCGCTCACCCACGCGACCAGCTTCTCGTTCTTGGTGGGTGCCTGGTCCAGGCCCGGGATCTGCGGGGCGGTGGTGGTCATGGGATCCTCTCCATCGAGGCGAGCAGGCCGCGCACGCGGTCGCCCGGGGATCTGGGAAAGATACCCGGGCAGGCCCGGCTCAGGCCTGTGAGGTAGGGCACCTGGGACGACCGAGGAGAGGGGACGGAGAGCGTGGAGGAGTCGATCCTGGACACCGCGAGCGAGAGGGCCCACGCCCTCGTCGACCGGGTCAAGCCGCGCCTGCGCGGGGTGCTCCACGAGATCGCGTTCGCCGTCTCGCTGGTCACCGGGACGGTGCTGGTCTGCCTCGCCCCGGACGGCCGCGCGCGCGCCGCCGCGGCCGTCTACGCGGTGTCGGTGGCCCTGCTGTTCGGGACGTCGGCCGCCCTGCACCGCGGCACCTGGTCGCCGCGCGCGAACGTCCTCATGGGCAAGCTCGACCACTCGATGATCTTCGTGCTCATCGCCGGGACGTACACGCCGTTCGCCGTGCTGCTGCTCGACGGCGGCACCCGGGTGCTGGCGCTGTCCCTGGTCTGGGGCGGCGCGGCGCTCGGCGTCACCCTGCGGCTGCTGCTCGGGCCGATGCGCTGGGTCTTCACCTCGCTGTACCTGCTGCTCGGCTGGGTCGCGGTGGGCTTCCTGCCACAGCTGGTGCACAAGGGCGGCTGGACGGTCGTGACGCTGATCCTGGTCGGCGGGCTGTTCTACAGCATCGGCGCCGTCGTCTACGCCACGCAGCGACCGAAGCTGTCCGAGCACTGGTTCGGCTTCCACGAGCTCTTCCACGCGCTGACCGTGCTGGCGTTCGTCGCCCACTACGTCGCCGTCAGCGTCGCGACCTACCGCGCCGCCTGAGCCGGGCCGCCCCCGACGAGGGGGCGACCCGGGCAGCGGGCTCACGACGCCGGTCCGGCCTCCCGCAGCCGCTGCACCGCCTCGAGCGACTCCCGCAGCTCGCCGAGCCACTCCTGCGCGTTCGCGCCGACCGTACGGACGCACCAGGCCAGCGCGTCCGAGCGGCTGCGGGCCACACCGGCCTCGACCAGGGTGTCGAGGACCAGCCGCTCGGGCTGCCGCAGCCGGGTCATGACCGGGACGGACTGCGTGGTGAACAGGGTCCGGGTGCCCCCGGCCTGCGCGCCCCACGACACGACCCTCCCGTAGCGGTGCTCGGCCTCGCGGGCGACCCGCATGCGCTCCTCGCGGGTGTCCTCCCGGAACCGGGCGGTCCGCCCGGCCTCCGCCTCGGCGACCGCGGCGGCGTCGCCACCGCTGTCCGGCGCCGCCAGGTGCACGACGACGACGACCTCGTCGCGGTCGACGACGACCTCCGGAGGCTGCGTGGACCAGCCGTCGGGGAGGCGGCCGGCGAACCAGCCCTCGATGCCGGCGGCGGACGGCGGAGCCACCTGCTCGCCGCCCCGGCCCCCGCCCCGGCCACCCAGGCCGCCCCGCGGACCGCGACCGGTGCGGTCGTTCCTGTCGATGATCATCATCTCGGTCCCTCTCGTGTGTGCTTACGTGCTTACACCGTTGCACAACGTGTCGCGGAGCCAGGTGTTCCCGCCTACCGTGGCGCCGTGGACCTGCTCGTGTCCGGCCCGGAGCGACCTCCCCGCCGGCTCCCCCGGCTGCAGCCCAGCCGGACGCAGGCGGCCCTGCTCCTGGCGGTGGCCCTGACCGCCACCGGCGGCGCCCTGTCCGTGCCGGCCGTCCGGGCCGCCTCGGCCCCGCCGCAGGTCTCGGCCGTCCAGAGCGGTGGCGCCGTCGTCGCCGGCCGCGTGCGGCTCTACCTGCTGCTGCAGGGACCGCCGTCGGCCCGGCTGCGCGCCGTCGTGCCGCGGCTGCGGGGCAGCACGGTGACGGCCGACCTCGTCCCGCGCGCGTTCTCCGCCGAGGGCGACGCTGTCGTCCGGCTCGACGTCGCGCCGCGCTGCCCCGGTGCGGTCGACGGCCTCGACGACGCCGCCCTGGACGTCACCGCCGGGCCGGCCGACCGGACGGTCCGGGTCCCGTTCGACACCAGCGGACTGCTCGCCGGGACGGTGCGCGCCCGCTGCGCCGGGCTGGTCGAGACCGTCCCGGTCCGCGGCCCCCGGGTCAGCGCCGGGACGGGCGGACCGGCAGGGGCGCTGCGCACCGTGGTCGAGCTCGGCGCACCCGGACCCGAGGTCCTCGTCGTGACCAGCGTGACGCCCGGGCCGGGGCTCG
>JAOPWW010000144.1 GCA_025965495.1 Frankiales bacterium | reverse complement strand
TCAGGTCGTGCGTGCTGACGTGCTGGTGGTGCTGGGTCATCGGGTGCTCATGCGCAGGTGCTCATGCGGACCGGTGGCTCATCGTTCGACCTGCTTCCGTCGTGGGACCAGGGGGCGGTGCTGGTGGCGCTGAGAGATCAACACCCGGGCTGCAGCAGGAAGTCCCGCACGGGGGTCACGTCGAGCGGTCCGGCCAGGCGCAGGGCCCGGGGGAACGCCCGCCGCTTCTCGGCGAGGTCGACGCACCACGGGACGGGGTGCACGGAGGCTCCCCGCCCGGGCAGCCGGCCGGCGGGGTCGGGGGTGAGGACCCCCGCCTCCACGACGACGCGCAGCAGCTCGGACTTCGCCGCCCGCTCTCGGCACCCCACACAGGTGCGGACCGGTCCCGGGAGGCGGGTCAGGTCCGAGCCTACCGCGGCACCGGCTGCCGAGGTGCCGGCACGCCCGCGCCCCGCGCGCCGTCCCTGCCCGGGCGCTCCCACCGCGCGTGCCGGCCCGCTCAGGAGGCCGGAGCCGGCGCGGTGTCGGACCGGATGTCGATGCGCCAGCCGGTGAGCCGGGCGGCGAGGCGGGCGTTCTGGCCCTCCTTGCCGATCGCCAGGCTGAGCTGGAAGTCCGGCACGACCACCCGGGCGCTGCGCGAGGCCAGGTCGACCACCTCGACGCTCGACACCGTCGCCGGCGACAGGGCGTTCGCGACGAAGCGGGCGGGGTCGTCGCTCCAGTCGACGATGTCGATCTTCTCGCCGTGGAGCTCGCTGGTGACGGCGCGCACCCGGCTGCCCATCGGGCCGATGCAGGCGCCCTTGGGGTTGAGCCCGGCGACCTTGGTCCGCACCGCCACCTTGGTCCGGTGCCCCGCCTCGCGGGCCAGCGCCATGATCTCCACGCTGCCGTCCGCGACCTCGGGCACCTCGGTCGCGAACAGGCCGCGGACGAGCTCGGGGTGGCTGCGGCTGACCGTCACCTGGGCTCCGCGCGGGCCGCGCGCGACGCCGACCACGCGGCAGCGCAGCCGGCTGCCGTGCGTGTAGACCTCGCCGGGGACCTGCTCGGCCGGCGGCAGGGTCGCCTCGAGGGAGTCCTCGGCGGTGCCGAGCTTGACCATCACGTTGCGGTTCGGCGCCTGCCCGGGCTTCTGCCCCGCCTGCTGCACGATGCCGGAGACGACGTCGCCCTCGCGGCCGGACCACTCGTCGTGGCTGACCTGGCTCTCGGCCTCCCGCAGCCGCTGCAGGACGACCTGCTTGGCGGTGCTGGTCGCGATCCGGCCGAAGCCGTCCGGGGTGTCGTCGTACTCGCGCACGACCGTGCCGTCCTCGGCCGTCTCCTGCGCCAGCACGACGACCTCGCCGCTGGTCCGGTCGAGCTCGACCCGGGCGTGCGGCTCGGCACCCTCGGTGTGCCGGTAGGCGGTGAGCAGGGCGGCCTCGATGGCCCGGCAGACGAGGTCGAAGGAGATGTCCTTCTCGCGCTCGAGCCCGCGCAGCGCCGTCATGTCGATCTTCATCGGTCCTCCTCCGGGGAGTCGTCGTCGTCGTCGCTGTCGTCGTCGGTGCCGTCGTCGTCGGTGCCGTCGGCGTCCTCGGGCTCGTCCACGTCGTCCACGTCGTCGACGTCGTCGACGTCGTCCACGTCGTCGGCGGGGGCTCCCTTGCGGTCGAACTCGACCATGACGGCGCCCTTGATGGCGCTGCTCAGGGGCACGGTGCGCTCGCGGCCCTGGACGTCGAGCACGAGGGCGTCGCCGTCGGCCGAGAGCAGCCGGCCGGTGACCGACCCGCCCTCGCGCAGCGTCACGGCGACCAGGCGGCCGACGTTGCGGCGCCAGTGGCGGGGGGCGGTGAGCGGGCGGTCGACGCCGGGGCTGCTGACCTCGAGCACGTAGGCGCCGCCGAGCAGCGCGGGCTCGCGGGCGTCGACGTCGTCGAGGGCCTCCGACAGGAGGCGGCTGAGCTCGGCGACGTCGTCGAGGCTGATGCCGCCGTCGCGGTCGACGACGACGCGCACGACGCGGCGGCGCCCCGCGGGCGAGACGGACAGGTCCTCGAGGTCGGCGCCGGTGCGCTCGACGACGGGCGAGAGCAGGCGGGACAGCCGGTCTGCGGGCGCGCTCACGCGGACCTCCGTGTTCTGTTGTGACGTGCGGGCGGCGACCTGCCGAGGCTACCGGCGGAGCGGGCCGCCTCCCATCCGGAACGACGCCGGGGACGAACACCAGAGGCTCCCAGGGTGCGGGCAGGTCGACCAGGTGGAGGCTCCGGCGGTGCGAGCGGTCCGGACGTCGGCGGCGGGGCTGCTCGTGCTCGCCGTGCTGCTGACCGGCTGCGGGACGGGCTCGGGGAAGGGCGCGGTCGGCCGGGCCGTCCCCGCCCCTGCACCCGCGGGCGCCGGCACCGTCGGGGCCGCGGCGACCACGACCCCCGCCGCGGAGCTCCGGGCCGGCCTGACCTGGGAGCTGGTGGAGCGCACCCTGCTGCTGGCCGAGGCCCGGGGCGCCGTCCTCGCCAGCGGCGGGGACCGCAGCGCCCCGAGCGTCCGGGCCGACGAGCAGCTGCTCGAGCGGGGGGCGGCCGAGCTCGCCCGGACGGTCGGGGTCGGCGACCTGCGGGGGGCGCTGCAGGCCGAGAGCGACCGGGTGCTGTCGCGCACGCGGACCGCCGCAGGCCTCGAGGCCGACCACGCCCGCACGGCCGCGCTCGTGGCCCGCAGCGGCCCGACCCTGTCGGTGCCGGCCCTGCGCCGGGCGCTGGACCGCAGCACCGAGGGCCTGCTCACCGACCCCCGCCGGGTCGACACCGCGCAGGCGGGCGTCGCGGCGGGGCTGGTCGCGAACGCGCTCGCCGCCCAGGAGCAGACAGGCTCGACCGAGACGTCGGCGGTCGTGCTGCGGGCCGACCTGACCCGCCTGCTCGTCGCCCGGGCCTACCTGGCCGGCGCACCCGTCGACGACCCCTCCCTCGACCTGCTCACGCGCACCCTGGCGGCGCGCCTGACCCCTTCCGGCGGCACCGCCGGCGTCCTCGCCGCGCTGCGGTCGGGCCACAGCGCCCTGTTCGCCGCCGCCCAGGCCCGCCGCGACGACGACGACGCCGG
>JAOPWW010000127.1 GCA_025965495.1 Frankiales bacterium | reverse complement strand
GGCGGGTCGGCGTCCAGGACGAGCACCCCGGCGGCGACCGACTGCAGCCCCGGGTCGCGCAGCAGGGCGCGGTCCCCGGCCCGCAGCGGCAGCGGGCGGTGCAGCTGCAGGCGCACGACGTCGTCGCCGAGCGGGCGCAGCCGGACCGGGACCGCGGCGCTGCCGACGTGCAGGACGAGGTCGCCCGGGAGCCCCTCGACCCGGGTCAGGCGGACGTCGACGGCCGACGTCGTCCGGCCGGCCCCGGGGGCGGTGAGGACCTGGCCGCGGGAGACGTCGTCGCGCTCGACGCCGCGCAGGTTGACCGCGACCCGGGCGACCGACGCCACCTCGTCGTACGCGGTCCCGAGGCTCTGCAGCCCGCGCACGCGGACCGGGCGCCCGTCCAGCTCGAGGGCGTCGCCGACCCGCAGGGTCCCCTGCCCGAGCGTGCCGGTGACGACCGTCCCGCTGCCGCGGACGGTGAAGGCGCGGTCCACCCACAGCCGGGCCGGCGCGGCGACGTCGGGTGGAGGCAGCCGGGACACCAGCCGGTCCAGGGCGGCCTGCAGCGCGGACAGGCCCGCACCGGTCGCGCCGCTGACGGCGACCGCCTCGACCTCCCCCAGGGAGCTCTCGTGCAGCCGCTCGAGCGCCTCCTCCGTGGCGGGGCCGGGGTCGGCGAGGTCGCTGCGGGTCACGGCCAGCAGGCCGTGCGTCAGGCCGAGGGCGTCCACGGCGGCCAGGTGCTCGCCGGACTGCCGGCGCCAGCCCTCGTCCGCCGCGACGACGACCATCACCGCAGGCGCCGGCCCGAGCCCGGCGAGCATGTTGCCGATGAAGCGCTGGTGCCCGGGGACGTCGACGAAGCCGAGCACCTCCCCCGACGGCAGCGGCGCCCAGGCGTACCCGAGGTCGATCGTCATGCCGCGGCGGCGCTCCTCGGCCCACCGGTCGGGCTCCATGCCGGTCAGCGCCCGCACCAGGGTCGACTTCCCGTGGTCGACGTGGCCCGCGGTCGCTACGACGTGCACGCGCGCACCGCCTCGAGGACCTGCGCGTCCGACGACGCCGGCACCGCCCGCAGGTCCAGCAGCAGCCGTCCCTCCAGCACCCGCCCGACGACGCCCCGCAGCCGCAGCGGCCCGGCCAGGTGCGCGTCGAGGGCGACGGCCCAGCCCGGGAGCTCCTGCCCGGGGGCGCCTCCCCCGCCGACGGCGCCGGCGTGCGGGACGACCGGGACGCCGAGGGCCGCGGCCAGCGCCTCCGTACGCGCCCGGGTGTCGACGGTCAGGGCCGCCCGGACCGGCGGGACCGGGCCGCGCAGGGTCGCCTCGAGCGCGGCCAGGGTCAGCTTGTCCACCCGCAGGGCCCGCTGCAGGGGGTGGCGGCGGAGCCGCTCGACGACGTCGGCCCGGCCGAGGACCAGCCCCGCCTGCGGACCCCCGAGCAGCTTGTCCCCGCTGCAGGTGACGAGGGCGGCTCCGGCGCGCAGGGCGGTCGCGGCGTCGGGCTCGTCCGGCAGCAGCGGATCGGGGGCGAGCAGGCCGCTCCCGACGTCGGCGACGACCGGCACGCCGAGGGTGGCCAGGGCGTCGACCTCGACGCTGCTGGTGAACCCCTCCACGCGGAAGTTGCTGGGGTGGACCTTGAGGACGCAGCCCGTGTCCGGGCCCACGGCGTCGGCGTAGTCGCGCAGGTGGGTGCGGTTGGTCGTGCCGACCTCGCGCAGGCGCGCGCCCGTGGAGGCGATGAGGTCGGGCAGCCGGAACCCGTCGCCGATCTCGACCATCTCGCCGCGGCTCACCAGGACCTCCCGGCCGGCCGCGAGCGCGGTGGTCGCGAGCACCAGGGCGGCGGCGCCGTTGTTGACGACCAGCACCTGCTCGGCGTCCGGCACGGCGGCGGCCAGCGCCTCGAGCGCCCCGCGGCCGCGCCGTGCCCGGGCGCCGGTAGCGAGGTCGAACTCGACGTCGCCGTAGCCGGAGGCGGCCGCGACCGCCTCGACCGCCGCAGCCGACAGGGGCGCCCGGCCCAGGTTCGTGTGGACCACGACGCCGGTGGCGTTGAGCACCGGCCGCAGCGTCGTCGCCCGCTCGGGGAGCCCCGCGACGGCAGCGTCCGCGACCTGCTCGGGGGCGAGCTCGCCGCGCCGGGCCCGCGCCTGCGCCGCGACGACGGCGTCCTTGACGGCGGCCGCCCCGAGCCGCTCGGTGGCGGCGGCGAGACGGGGGTCGGTGAGGACGGCGTCCGTCCTCGGGACCCGCCGGCGGGGGTCGGGCTCGCTCACCCGCTGACGGTAGCCGTGACGTGGTCGTGACGCCGGGGACAGGACTCCACCCACCGTGAGCGGGTACGTGCCGCCCGTGAGCGCGCAGGAGGTCCCGGAGCCGGAGCCGTCCCGCGCGGCCCGCCGTGCGGCGCTGCTGCAGCAGCTGGCCGACCTGCGCGGGCTGCGGGAGCGGCTCCACCCGCTGCGGACCAAGCTCGAGCGGGAGCGGGCGGCGCTGCGCCGCACCATCGGCCGGCTGTAGGCCGGCCCGACCGGCGGACCGCTGGCGGCGCGGTGCTCAGCGGCAGGGCGCTGCCGCCCGGTCGTCAGACGCGGATGCGCAGCGGCGTGCTCTTGCAGGCGTTGACGCGCACACCCTTGAGGACGGTGACCTTGCCGCTCTGGCTGTAGCCCCACACCCGGTAGGTCTGGCCGGCCGCGAGGCTGCGGACCGCGTACGAGGTGCCGGTGGGCGCGTCGCCGCCCCAGCCGTGCAGGCCGGGCGCGGCGTTCCAGCTGGCCTCGGTCCAGGCGTAGACCTGCTTGAGCCGGACCGCGTGACCGGCGGCGTCGACGCCGCTGCCGATGATCGCGCCGTCCGTGCCGCCGTAGCCGCAGGTCGTCGGCAGGACCGCCTTGGCGTTCTGCGTGCCGACCGGGACCTTGATGAGGTTGGCGTTCCCGTACTTGCGGGAGTCGGTGTTGTTGAAGCAGTAGTTGCCCTTGCTGTCCTTGCAGGGCGACCCGGTGTAGCCGCGCGAGTAGACCTCGACCC
>JAOPWW010000064.1 GCA_025965495.1 Frankiales bacterium | reverse complement strand
GACCGCGGCGACGTGGCGGCGCACCAGCAGCCGGGTCAGCGGCGCCAGGACCAGCCGGTCGGCGACCGCCCGCGGATCGGGCAGGTGGTGCTCGCCGCCGCCGAGGACCCGCAGGTCGTGCACGGTGAGGACCACGGGCACGCCGCCCGTGGCGCCCAGCACGCTGGGGCTGAGCTCCCGCACGACGTTGTGCAGGTGGACGACGTCGGGCCGCTCCCGCGCCGTGCGGTCGCGCAGCAGCCGGCGGGCCGTCGGGTCCCACAGGTCGAGCAGCCGGCCGACCCCGGTGTGGACGACCTCCCCCGCGAGCAGGGTGGGGAGGTCTCCCGCCTCGCGCTGGGCCTGCACGAGGCGCCCGAGGCTGACCTCCGCGCCGCCGCCGTGCCCGAGCGGCTGGTCGTTGACGTGCAGGACCCGGAGCGGCCGCAGGAGGGTCAGCTGGCGCCGTGCCGGTGCAGGACGGCCGGGATCGTGCGCAGGAGCAGCCGCAGGTCCTGCCACAGCGACCACGTCCGGATGTAGGCCAGGTCCAGCCGGATCATCTCGGCGTAGGTCAGCTCCGGCCCGCCGGACAGCTGCCAGTACCCGGTGATCCCCGGCAGGACGGTGTGCCGCTCCGCCTCCATGGGCGCGAAGTCCTCGACGGCGACCGGCAGGGGCCGCGGACCGACCAGGCTCATGGTGCCCTGCAGCACGTTGACCAGCTGCGGCAGCTCGTCGAGGGAGGTCTTGCGCAGGAGCCGGCCGACGCGGGTGATGCGGGGGTCGTCGCGGAGCTTGAACAGCAGACCGTCGCTGATGTTGTCGTCGCCCTCGAGGACGTCGAGCATGCGGTCGGCCCCGACGACCATAGTGCGGAACTTGAGCATGGGGAACGAGACGCCGTCGCGCCCGACGCGGGACTGCCGGTAGAAGACCGGCCCGCCGTCGTCGCACCGGATCGCGAGCGCCAGGGCGAGGCCGAGCGGCGCCAGGAGCAGGGCCATGAGACCAGCGACGGCGAGGTCGAGGGCGCGCTTGCCGGGGAAGGTCCGGCGGGCCCGGGTGACACGGCCGAGGGGGATCAGGGGGATGCCGCCGACCTCGCTGACCGACCGCGGGTCCAGGAACAGCTCGGCGAGCGGGGGGACGGTCGAGAAGAACGGGGCGCGCGTGGCCTGGCGCGGGAGGGCCGCCGTGAGCAGCGCCTCCTCGGGGCCGGGGGACACGAGGACGACGTGGCGGATGCCCTTGGCCACCAGCTCCCGCTCGACGGCGCCGGGCACGTGCGCGCCCTCGAAGGTGAGCAGCTGCGTCGGGAGCAGGCCGGCCTCGGGGAACTCCACGAGGCGGCGCCACACGGTGCCGGCGGTCTCGCCGTCGCCGACGATCAGCGTCGGGCGCAGGCCGCGCCCGGTGCGGCGGGCCACGACGAGCACGCTCCAGGTCAGGGCGCGCGCCGCGGTCAGGAGGACGACGGCGACCACCAGGACGGCCGTGACGTCGCCGAGGGGGACGTCGGTGGCGGCCACCGCGACCCCGCCCGTGACGGCCAGCGGCGCGACGACGCGCTGCGGGTACCAGAGGAAGCCGCGGGTCTGCACGGTGTCCCGGGTCGTGTACACCTGGCAGAGGTAGCCGGCGAGCACCGCGCCCGCGGCGAGCAGGACGCGGAAGGCCAGGCTCCCCGCCCCGACGACGGTCGCGGCCAGCAGGACCACCGCGGCGTCGCACGCGACCGCGACAGGAGCGCCGTGCGCGCCGTGCACCGCGGACAGCACGTCCACCGCCCGGCTCGGTCGGGCGCGCAGGCGCCGCCGGGCCATCGGCACGTGCGGCCGCTCGCTGGTCAGCGACCAGTCGACGGTGTCCAGGCCGACGAGCGGCGTAGGCAGGTCCAGCGCCTCGGTCATGAGGTCTCCTCGCACGCGCACCAGCGCCGTTCCCGGGTGGGAGGGCGCTCACCGTCCGGCCCGACGTCGGCCCGTCCTTCGACCTCTCAACGAACGAGGGCCCGGAAGCGCGCGGCCTGTGACCAGATCGGGAGGACTTTCTCACGGCCAGGCTGCTCACGTGCCCGACCTCTCCCGGTTTGGACCAGGTCCGGGCGGGACTTGTACGGTCCGCCCTCGACCAGAAGGAGGTCCCTCGTGCCCCAGCCTGGCGCCCTGCCCGGCCTCGTCGTCATCGGCGCGCCGAAGGCGGGCACGACGTCGCTCGCCGCTTGGCTGTCGGCGCACCCCCAGGTGCGGATGTCGGCGACCAAGGAGCTGGAGTACCTCGACCTGTACTACGACCGCGGCGTCGACTGGTACCGGGCGCAGCTGCCGCCCGGCGGGCCCGGGCTCGTCGTCGGCGAGGCGACCCCGACGTACCTGGGCTGCCCGCTGGCCCCCGAGCGGGCTCGGGCGACCCTCCCGCAGGCCCGCTTCGTCGCCGTCCTGCGCGAGCCGGTGGCGCGGGCCTGGTCGAACTACTGGTACTTCTGCCAGCTCGGGGTCGAACGGCGCAGCTGGCCGGCGGCGGTCCGCGCGGACCTCCGGGGCGGCAGCCGCGCCGACTACCTGACGCGCGGTCGCTACGCCGAGCAGGTCGCCCGCTGGGACGACGCCGTCGGCCCGGACCGGCTGCTGCTCCTGCTGTTCGACGACCTCCTGGCAGACCCGGTGAGGACCTTCGCCCGGGTCTGCCGGTTCGCGGGGGTGTCCGACGAGCACCCGCCCGCGCAGACCGGCTCGGTCAACCCGACGTCGCGTCCCCGGTCCCGGTCCCTGCAGCACGCGCTCCACACCAGCGGTGCGTCCCGGACGCGGCTCGGCCGGCGGCTCTGGCGCTGGAACGCCTTCGGCGGCCCGCCCCCGGCGATGGACCCGCACGAGGCGGCGCGGCTGCGGGCGACCTTCGCGGACGACAACGCCCGGCTCGCCGCTCGGCTGGGCCGGTCGCTGCCGGACGGCTGGTCCTAGCCCGGGGACGGTCCGCTCACCCGACCGCACCGCCGTCCGCACAGCCGTCCGGTCGCCCGGTGAACGACACGAGACCTGGCTGTTCCCGCACTGCCGCCGGGCCTTCACCGGCGCTTCCTACGGTCGCCGCGACCCCGACCACAGGAGCGCGACATGACGGCCACCCTGGACCGACCCACCCGCCTGGAGCCCCGCTCCCACCGCATCGACGTGTGGGACCCCGAGGACGAGCAGGCCTGGCAGGCCGGAGGCGCCGCGATCGCCCGGCGCAACCTGGTCTTCAGCATCCTGTCCGAGCACATCGGCTTCTCGGTCTGGAGCCTCTGGTCGGTGCTGGTGCTGTTCCTCGGGCCGCAGTACGGCTTCCAGCCCGAGGACAAGTTCCTGCTGACGATCGTCCCGACGCTGGTCGGCTCGGTGCTCCGGCTGCCCTACACGTTCGCCGTCGCGACGTTCGGCGGCCGGAACTGGACGGTGGTGAGCGCCCTGCTGCTGCTCGTGCCGACCGTGGCGGCGATGGTGGTGCTGCAGCCGGGCGTCTCGCTCGGGACGCTGCTCGTGGTGGCCGCGCTCGCCGGCGTCGGGGGCGGGAACTTCGCCTCCTCGATGGCGAACATCAACGCGTTCTACCCGACCCGGCTGAAGGGCCGTGCCCTCGGCCTGAACGCCGGTGGCGGGAACCTCGGCGTGCCCGTCGTCCAGCTCGTCGGCCTCGCGGTCCTGGGCACGGTCGGCGCCGCGCACCCTCGCGTCCTGCTCGGGGTCTACCTGCCGCTGGTGGTCGTCGTCGCCGGCCTCGCGTGGCGGAACATGGACAACCTGACGTCCGCGCGCAACGACAAGCGGGCCATGCGCGACGTCTGCCGCGACGGGCACACGTGGGTCCTGTCGCTGCTCTACATCGGGACGTTCGGCTCGTTCATCGGGTTCGGGTTCGCCTTCGGCCAGGTGCTGCAGGTCCAGTTCAAGGCCGACTTCCCGACGCCGCTCGACGCCGCCTCCCTGACCTTCCTCGGCCCGCTGCTCGGCAGCCTCGTGCGACCCGTCGGCGGCCTGCTGGCCGATCGGTTCGGCGGCGCACGCGTCACCTTCTGGAACTTCGTGGCCATGGCCGGCGGCGCCGTGGTCGTCCTGACCGCGAGCCGGCAGGAGAGCCTGCCGCTGTTCCTCGTCGGCTTCGTGCTGCTGTTCGTGCTGTCGGGGCTCGGCAACGGGTCGACCTACAAGATGATCCCCGCCGTCTTCCGGGCGAAGTCGCAGCTGCTCGTCGCCGCCGGCGCGGACGCGACGACGTCGGACCGCGAGGCTCGTCGCCTGTCCGGGGCCCTGATCGGGATCGCGGGGGCGATCGGTGCCTTCGGCGGCGTGCTCGTCAACGTCGCGTTCCGCCAGAGCTTCCTGACGACCGGGGGCGGTGACCGCGCCTACGTCGCGTTCCTCGTCTTCTACGGCGTGTGCGTCCTCGTCACCTGGACGGTCTACCTGCGGCCGTCGCCGCGGCGCCTCGCGGGGGTCTGAGCAGACCGGCGCTCGCCCGCTCGGCAGGGAGCCGGCGGCAGGAGCTGCTCGAGGTGCCCGCGCCCCGTCGTCCGGGTGGACGGCGGGGCGTCGTGCCTCCTCCCTGTCCGACGGGACGACCCCGGCCCCGGCAGAGCGTCCACCTGTGCATGAGGTCCTTCGCGCCACACGCCCTGGTGCTCGCTCCGCTCGCCCTGGCCAGCGTGCTCGCGGCTCCCGCGTCCGCTCAGGAGTCGCCGACCCCGTCCCCGACCTGCTTCCCGCCGCCGGACGGTGAGCCGGGGCCGTGCGAGTACCCGCCGGCCTCCAGCCCGACGCCGACCACGACGCCCCACTCCGACCCCGCGTGCCCCGCCGTCGAGGCCGTCTTCCCGACCAGCCCCGTCGCCGTCAACGAGCCCGTCACCATCACCGCCCGCGTCACCGACAACGGCACTCCGGGCACCTTCACCCTCCGCCGCTACTCCCCCGGCGAGCCTGTCGAGGTGCGCCGGTCTGACAGCGCCACCGTCACCACCTACACGGTGCGCCTGCCCGAGACCACCGGCCTCGCCGTGTCCTTCTCCCGCCCCGAGGTCATCGACTGCATCGGCGGAGGTCCCTCCTACGCCCAGGCCGTCCTCGCCGTCCGCCCCGCCCTCTCCATCGCCGCGACCCGGACCGCCGTGCGCTCCTACTCCTTCACGGGCCGCGTGCTCCCCGGTCGCGGACAGGCCGTGGCGCTCTACCGCGTCGACGCGGACGGCTCGCGGGTCCTGACCTCGCGCACCGTGTCCGGCTCGGACGGCCTCTACCGCATCGACCGCCGCTTCACCGGCTCCGGCAGGTTCGGCTTCGTCGCCACCGTGGGCACCACCTCCACGAACGTCGCGGGCTCCAGCCCGGTCCGCCCCACGCTCGTCCACTGACCTCGGCAGCCTCGCCGGCCTCCGGCAGACTGGAGCCGTGACGACGACGCCGGCCGCCCCTCCCGTGAAGCGCTCGGCCCGGGTCCGCGCCCCCGAGCTGAGCGGCGCCGGCGGCTGGATCGGGACGGGCGGGCAGGAGCTGACCCTCGCCGGCCTCCGCGGCAAGGTCGTGCTCCTGGACTTCTGGACGTTCTGCTGCGTGAACTGCCTGCACGTCCTGGACGAGCTGCGGCCCCTGGAGGAGCGGTTCGCCGACGTCCTCGTCGTCGTCGGGGTGCACTCGCCGAAGTTCGCGCACGAGGCCGAGCACGACGCCGTCGTCGCGGCGGTGGAGCGCTACGAGGTCTCCCACCCGGTGCTCGACGACCCCGGGCTCACGACCTGGTCGCAGTACGCCGTCCGGGCCTGGCCGACGCTGTGCGTCGTCGACCCGGAGGGCTACCTCGTCCACGTCGCGAGCGGCGAGGGTCACGCCGAGGGCCTGGGCCGGCTGGTCGAGGAGCTCGTCGCGGAGCACGAGGCGAAGGGGACGCTGCACCGCGGCGACGGCCCCTACGTCGCCCCGCCCGCCCCGACCAGCGAGCTGCTGTTCCCCGGCAAGGTCGTGCTGCTGCCGGGCGGCGAACTGCTCGTCAGCGACACCGCGCACCACAGCCTGGTGCGGCTCGCGCCGGACGGCGAGACCGTGGTCCGCCGCTACGGCGACGGCGTGCGCGGACTCGTCGACGGCGCCGCGCCACGGTTCGCCGAACCGCAGGGGATGTGCCTGCTGCCGGACGGCGGCGTCCTCGTCGCCGACAGCGTCAACCACGCGCTCCGCCGCCTCGACGTCGGCACCGGCGAGGTCGTCACCGTGGTGGGGACCGGCGAGCAGTGGCGCCCCGGCGACAGCCTCGACGGCCCGGCGACGCAGGTCCGCCTGTCCACCCCCTGGGACGTCTGCGTGCACGACGGCCAGGTCGTCGTCGCGATGGCCGGGACCCACCAGCTGTGGGCGTACGACGACGGCGCGGTGCGCGTCCTGGCCGGCACGACCGGTGAGGGCCTGCGCGACGGCGACGCCGAGAAGGCCTACCTCGCCCAGCCGAGCGGCCTGGCCTCCGACGGAGAGCGGCTGTGGTTCGTCGACAGCGAGACGAGCTCGCTGCGCTGGTACCGCTGCCGCGAGGACGGGACCGGCGAGGTCGGCACCGCCGTCGGCACCGGCCTGTTCGACTTCGGCTTCTGCGACGGCCCGCCGTCCGAGGCCCTGTTCCAGCACCCGCTGGGCCTGGCCGTCCTGCCCGACGGCAGCCTCGCCGTCTGCGACACCTACAACGACGCCGTCCGCCGGTACGACCCCGCCACGGGCGAGACGACGACGCTCGCCACCGGGGTGCGGGAGCCGTCGGGGGCGGTCGTCGTCGACGGCGACCTCGTCGTCGTCGCCAGCGCGGCGCACCGGCTCGAGCGGCCGGTGGCGCCCGGCGCGATGCAGCGGGTGCGGGGGCAGGCGCAGCGCACCCGGCGTCCGGAGCAGGAGGTCGCGCCGGGCGAGGTGGAGCTCGAGGTCGTGTTCGCGCCGCCGCCCGGCCAGCAGGCGGACGACCGGTACGGCCCGTCGACCCGGCTGGTCGTCAGCGCCGCCCCGCCGGAGCTGCTCGTCGAGGGCGCCGGGACCGGGACCGAGCTGGTGCGCCGGCTGGTCCTGTCGGGAGAGGGCGGGGTGCTGCACGTCGCGGCGACCGCCGCCAGCTGCGACGTCGGGGTGGAGCACCCGGCCTGCCACGTCACGCAGCAGGACTGGGGCATCCCCGTCCGGCTCGTCGAGGGCGCGCCGGCGCGGGTGCAGCTGGTCCTCAACGGGCTCGGCGCCTGAGCGTTCACACCACCGACACACGCGGGGTCCACCCTCGGGGGGTGCACTCCGCCCACCTCCTCCTGCAGGCCGACGCCGGCCGGGCCGACGACGTCGCCGCCTTCGTGCAGGCCCTGCCCGGGTGCACGGGCGCGGTCGTCACCACCGGCCCCTACGACGTCATCGCCGTGGTCGACCTGACCGACGCCGCGCTCGACCGCCTGGTGCACCGGGCCAAGCGGGCGCCGGGCGTGAGCGACGTGCGGGTGTGCACGTCCCCCGACGTCGTGCGGCTGCCGTAGCCGCAGGACCCGGGTCCGGACACGCGACAGGCCCGGACCCGTGGTCGGGGCCGGGCCTGGAGGGGCGCGCTAGTAGACGTCGCGGTCGACGACGCGCTCCTCGGTGACGATGCCGGTGCGCGCCGTGCCGCGGTTGAGCAGCAGCATGGTCAGCAGCAGCCCGAGGGCGCCGCAGACCATGAGGATCACCCCGATGGTGTTGATGTCGAGGCCGCTCACGGACGCGTTGACCGCGAAGGCCAGGATCGCGCCGAGGGCGAGCAGGAAGATGCTGACGCCGATGCCCATGCTGTTCCTCCAGGAGTGGCGGGAGTCGGGAGTGCCGACGTCCTTCGGCCCACCTGTACCCCGGAGGACAGGTCGCACACGCGCCCCGGCAAGGTGTGGTGACGCAAGGTGACGATCCGGACACGCAGGAGGCCGGGTCCGACAGCGGACCCGGCCTCCTGGAGCGGGACGGCTAGAACGCGGCCTCGTCGACCTGCATGAGCGACAGGTCGGTCGCCTCGGCGATCGCCCGGGCGCTCGTGAGGGAGGGGAAGACGGCGGAGGCGAACCACGTCGCCGCCGCGACCTTGCCCTCGTAGAACGCCCTGTCCCGGGCGGACGCCGTCGGCAGGGCGGCGACGGCAACGGCGGCCTGCTTGAGGAGCAGCCAGCCGACGACGAGGTCGCCGAGGGCCATGAGCACGCGGGTCGTGTTGAGGCCGACCTTGTAGATGTTCTCGGTCTGCTCGGCCGAGCTCATGAGGTCGTTGACCATGTGGGTGACGATCGCGGAGCAGTCGTCGAGGGCCGTGCCGAGGAGCTCGCGCTCCTTGGTCAGGGTGCCGTTGCCGGCATCGCCCTTGGCGAACTCCTGGATCTCCGCCGTCAGCTTCCCGAGCGCCTGGCCCTGGTCCCGGACGATCTTGCGGAAGAAGAAGTCCATGCCCTGGATCGTCGTCGTGCCCTCGTACAGGGTGTCGATCTTGCTGTCGCGGATGTACTGCTCGATCGGGTAGTCCTGGGTGAATCCCGAGCCGCCGAAGACCTGCAGCGAGGTCGCGAGCAGCTCGTAGGCCTTCTCGGAGCCGTAGCCCTTGACGATCGGGAGCAGCAGGTCGTTGAGGCGCACGGCGTCCTGGTCGACCTCGCCGGCGTGGGCGGTCAGCTCCACGCGGTCCTGCTGGGTGGCCGTGTAGAAGACCAGCGCGCGCAGGCCCTCGGCCCAGGCCTTCTGGCGCATCAGCATGAGGCGGACGTCCGGGTGGTGGGTGATGGTCACGCGGGGCGCCGTCTTGTCGGTCATCTTGGCGAGGTCCGGGCCCTGGACGCGCTGCTTGGCGTACTCGAGGGCGTTGAGGTAGCCGGTCGACAGGGTCGAGATGGCCTTGGCGCCGACGAACATGCGGGCGTTCTCGATGACCTGGAACATCTGGCGGATGCCGTCGTGGACGTCGCCCACCAGGGTGCCGACGGCGGGCGTCTTCTCGCCGAAGGTCACCTCGCAGGTCGTGGAGACCTTCAGGCCCATCTTCTTCTCGACGCCGGTGACCACGACGCCGTTGCGCTCGCCGAGCTGCCCGGTCTCGAGGTCGACGTGGTACTTGCTCACGAGGAACAGCGACAGGCCCTTGGTGCCGGGACCGCCGTGGCCCTCGACGCCGACGGGGCGGGCGAGCACGAGGTGGAAGATGTTCTCGGGCCAGTCCCACTCGGCCGAGGTGATGAAGCGCTTGACGCCCTCGAGGTGCCAGGTGCCGTCGGGCTGCTGGCGGGCGGTCGCGCGGCCGGCACCGACGTCGGAGCCGGCGTCGGGCTCGGTGAGGACCATGGTGGCGCCCCACTGGCGCTCGATGGCCAGCTCGGCGAAGCGCTGCTGGTCGGGGGTGCCGTTGCGGTGCAGGATCGTGGCGAAGCCGGCGCCCGAGCCGAACATGTAGACGGCCGGGTTCGCGCCCAGGACCATCTCGTTGGCCGCCCAGCGCAGGGTGGGGGGAGCGCCGATGCCGCCGAGGTACTCCGGCAGGTCGAGCTTGTCCCAGCCGCCGTCGGCGAAGGCCTGGTAGCTCCTGAGGAAGCTCTTGGGCATGGTGACCGTGCCGGCGTCCTTGTCGAACACCGGCGGGTTGCGGTCGGCGTCGGTGAAGGACTCCGCGAGGTCGTTCGTGGCGAGGCGCTCGACCTCGCGCAGCACGTCCTTGGCCGCGTCCTTGTCGAGCTGCGAGAACGGACCCGCGCCCAGCGCCTGGTCGGCGCCGAAGACCTCGAACAGGTTGAACTCGATGTCGCGCAGGTTGCTCTTGTAGTGACCCATTGCCTGGAGCTCCCGATCGGGACGGTGGCGGAGCA